>NZ_ALBR01000020.1:0-133959 GCF_002081505.1 Bacillus sp. CDB3
AGTAATAAGTAATTAAGTAGTACGTAGTAGTAGTAGTAAGTAAGTAAGTAAAGTAAGTAAAGTAAAGTAAAGTAAAGAACGAACGCGCGACAGCCTCTTTTTTTTATTTTTCATAATTAAATTGGGGGAAATCATCACCGTCGTTAAATGTAACAGATAAATTATGTCCATCGAAGAACCACTCATCATCGCCTTCAATAAAGAAGTTAATACCTTCTTCTTGAGTTTGAACAGCAGGGTGCGCAGGGTCATCTTTACGAATACCTAAAGAAAGTCCTTTTTGCACAGTACTGCAACCGCCGTATTGTACGAAAAGGCGTAGTGTTTCACCCGATTGTAAGTGTAATTCGTTTTTATACCATTGTGCTGCTTCTTTTGTTACGGAAAGATTCATGTATAGTTCCTCCAAATTATGTTGCTTTTTCTTTAGTATAAAAAATAACGCAAAAAGACGCTATTAATATGCTTCACGTTTTCTTTTTGCGTTAGGTGGGTTACGATCTTATTTTTGCTTTTTTGAAAAGTTTGCTTTCGGTTCAGTTTTATTTATAATTCGTCCGATATTTGCACGGTGTTTATAAATAACCATACCTGCTAATAAACACATCGCAATAATGAAGATTTTATCCCCGCTAACAATTGATGCAATAACAGCAACGACAGCTGTTACCATAGAAGAAAGTGATACGTATCTTGTTGTAAATAAAAGGCTGAAAAAGACAACAGCTAATATTGCAAAAACAACAGGTGAATAGCATAATAGCACCCCAGCAGAAGTTGCAACTGCTTTCCCCCCGCGGAATTTCGCGAAGATTGGATATACATGTCCAAGAACAGCTGCTAATCCAAACCATAGTGGGTGAACATCTAACCCGAAAATAATCGGTAGACTTGTTGCTAATGTACCTTTTAAAATGTCAGCAATTGTAACGATAAAACCTGCTTTTTTCCCTAGTGTACGGAATGTATTTGTTCCGCCTAAATTACCGCTTCCATGCTCACGAATGTCAATTCCATAGCCAATTTTTCCAACGACTAATGCAAACGGAATCGAGCCAAGTAAGTAGGCAACGATAAATAAAAGATATGTAATAATCATGAGTTCAGTCTCCTTTATACAAATGTGTTGATAAAGGGTAAAAAGAGTTTTTCCCGTATATTGTACCATACATTTGTAAAGAGCACATTTCTTTTTTACAAATGAAAAAGTCATTAATTTTTAAAAAAACTTTCACAGGAATGTTACATTTTTCATAAATACACTAGAACTATATGTTGTATGATTTTAATCAAAAGACAACAACATGTTGGTGGAGGGTTATGAATGTTGAAACAAAATGTACGTGGAGAAGAATTAATGAAAGTATTTGAGACAATTATCCACGGTAATGAACAAGATTTAATGCAGGAAAATGCAAATGTAGATGGCCGATCTCCAATGGGAGTGATGGGAACGTTCGCATCTGAGAGCGCAAAGTATTATGCTGTAGCAAATTTACTATCAGATCAAGTGAAAAAAGCGATAGATCAAAATATATTATATCCACATGATTTGGATTTTTATGCGACAGGAACGACGACTTGTTCGCAAATTCCGTTAGCACAAATGCTTGCTAACGGTTTTCATACCGGACATGGACATATGAGACAACCGCAAGACATTAAAAGTGCATTGGCTCTTTCGTCTATTATTTTTCAAGCGAATCAAAATATGCAGCACGGTGGTCAATCGTTTGCACTCTTTGATATTGATTTAGCTCCATATGTGAGAAAAACAGTAGCGAGACATAAGAAACGATTACAGTCATATCCGCTTACAAAAGAACAGATAGAAGAATTTGCATGGAAAGAAACAGAAAATGATACGTATCAGGCGTGTGAAGCGTTTATTCACAATTCAAATAGTATGCACAGTAGGGGCGGGGGACAAGTACCGTTTATTTCTATTAACTATGGAACAGACACATCAAAAGAGGGACGGTTATTGGTTAGACAGCTTTTAAAAGCGACACAAGCGGGTCTTGGTAAAGGGGAAACACCAATTTTTCCTATTCAAATTTTTAAAATGAAAAAAGGTGTGAACTTTGAAGAATGTGATTCGAACTATGATTTATTTGAATTAGCGTTAGAGACAACGGCTGAACGATTATTCCCTAACTTTTCATTTTTAGATGCGCCATTTAATGCAGTGCATTATGATGGACGACCGGAAAGTGAAGTATGTTACATGGGATGTCGTACTCGTGTTATGTCTAATATACATGGAGAAGAAACAGCGATTGGAAGAGGGAATTTATCATTTACGTCTATAAACTTAGTGAAATTAGCGTTAATTAGTGGTTCAAAAGAAGCGTTCTTTGAAGCGTTAAATTATTATTTAGATTTAGGAATTAAGCAATTATTAGAGAGATTTGAGTATCAATGTACGAAGCGAGCGAGAGATTTTCGATTTTTATATTCACAAGGTGTATGGCGCGGTGGAGAAAAGTTACAGCCTGAAGATTCTGTAGCATCCATTTTAAAACAAGGGACGTTAAGTCTTGGTTTTATCGGTCTTGCGGAATGTTTAGTAGCTTTAACAGGAAAGCATCATGGAGAAGATGAAGAATCATGGAAACTCGGGTATGAAATCATTTCCTTTATGAGAGATAGAATGGATAAAGCGACAGAAGAACATGAACTGAACTTCTCAGTAATTGCAACTCCTGCCGAAGGGCTATCAGGGAAGTTTGTGAAAAAAGATAGGGAGGAATTTGGTGTGATTAGCGGTATAACGAACCATAATTATTATACGAATTCATTCCATATCCCAGTTTATTATAACATTCAAGCGATAAATAAAATTCGTTTAGAGGGACCTTTCCATGCCCTATGTAACGGGGGACATATTACGTATATTGAACTAGACGGAGTAGCTATGCATAACAAAAAGGCATTAAAGCAAATTGTGCAAGCGATGGCAGAGAAAGGCGTTGGCTACGGTTCAATTAATCATCCAGTTGATCGTTGTAAGTGCTGTAGTTATCATGGAGTTATTGGGAATGAATGTCCAAGCTGTGGAAATGAAGATGAGGCTAATATAGAAAGAATTCGCCGTATAACGGGCTATCTTGTAGGAGATATGTCGAAGTGGAATAGTGCGAAACGTAGTGAAGAGATGGATCGGGTGAAGCATAAATGAAAGTTATGAACATCATTCATGATAGTGTAGTAGATGGAGAAGGATTGCGGACAGTCGTGTTTTTTGCGGGCTGTCCGCATCGTTGTTTCGGGTGCCATAATCCGGCATCTTGGAATGTTTGCAACGGGACTGAAATGACAGTAGAAGAAATTGTGAAAGAGATTGCAAGTAATCCATTAACTGATGTAACATTTTCAGGTGGAGATCCATTCTTCCAAGCTGCTGAAGTGAAAAAAGTAGCAAAAGCTGTGAAAGATTTGAAAAAAAATCTATGGGTGTATACAGGTTATACGTTAGAAGAGATACAGAGTTCTCAAAATAATGATATGATAGAGTTGTTACATTATGGGGATGTTTTAGTCGATGGAAGATTTGAAATCGAGAAAAAAGATTTAACACTTCCATTTCGCGGAAGCTCCAATCAACGTATTATTCGATTGAAAGAGTAAAAAGGCGGGATAGATTATATGAATAAAACAGTATTACTTGTTGAAGATGAAAGAAGATTACGTGAAATCGTTAGTGATTATTTTCGTAATGAAGGCTTTGAAGTAATCGAAGCAGAAGACGGAAAAAAAGCGTTAGAATTATTTGCAGAGCATGAAATTGATTTAATTATGTTAGATATTATGTTACCAGAAATAGATGGATGGTCTGTTTGTAGACGAATTAGAAAAGAATCAGCAGTACCAATCATTATGTTGACAGCACGTTCAGATGAGGATGATACATTACTAGGGTTCGAATTAGGTGCAGATGAGTATGTAACAAAACCTTTTAGTCCGAAAGTGTTAGTAGCTCGAGCAAAGACATTATTGAAACGTGCGGATGGTGCGGTAGGAGTAACTGAAGAAAATGCTATGTCTTTAGCTGGAATAGAAGTGAATCGACTATCTAGAACAGTTTTAGTAGAGGGAGAAGAAATTATATTGACACATAAGGAGTTTGAGCTTCTTGTTTATTTAATGGAGAACAAAGGAATTGTGTTGTCGCGTCAACATTTATTAGATCAGTTATGGGGATATGACTACTACGGCGATGATCGAACGGTTGATACACATATTAAAAAACTGCGAAATAAGCTAGGAGATAGAGCGAAGCATATCGGTACTGTCATTCGAGTGGGTTATAAATTTGAAGAATAACCTTTAAGTTACTATGCACTTTAGCTTCGGGATATAGCAAATTTATACTCTCCTTTGTAGGTGGAATGTACAAAAAATACTTTTCTTGTCTACAATGATAGATAGGAGTATTTTTTAAATTGGATTTCACGATGAGTTCACAAGAAGGACACAAAAAGTGACTATACTGAAAGTACGAGTTCACCAGAGAGGGGAAATAAAACATGGGATATTACGACGGACCGAATTTAAATGAAGAGCATAGTGAAACGAGAGAAATGAAAAAATCAGGTAGTAAAAAAGGATACTTTTTTACAGGTTTAGTTGGAGCTGTAGTCGGGGCTGTTACAATTAGTTTTGCAGCACCGTACATGCCATGGGTGCAAAATAATGGTGCAGCTGTTTCGTCATTCAATTCTAATAAACAAGTAGAAGGAACTGTAGTTCCAGTTGTAAATAAAGCGAAAAATGAAACTGATTTACCGGGAATGATCGAGGGCGCGAAGGATGTTGTTGTTGGTGTGATTAATATGCAACAAAGTGTTGATCCATTTGCGATGCAACAGGCAGGCCAAGAACAAACAGCTGGTACAGGCTCAGGTGTTATTTATAAAAAGGCAGGAAATAAAGCATATATCGTAACAAATAACCACGTAGTAGATGGTGCAAATAAACTTGCCGTTAAACTAAGCGATGGAAAGCAAGTCGATGCAAAATTAGTTGGTAAGGACCCTTGGTTGGACTTAGCTGTTGTAGAGATTGATGGAGCTAATGTGAATAAAGTTGCAAGTTTAGGTGATTCCAGTAAAATCCGTGCGGGTGAGAAAGCAATTGCAATCGGTAATCCATTAGGATTTGATGGAAGTGTAACGGAAGGTATCATCAGTAGTAAAGAGCGTGAAATTCCAGTTGATATTGATGGTGATAAACGTCCTGATTGGCAAGCACAAGTTATTCAAACAGATGCAGCGATTAACCCTGGTAATAGTGGTGGTGCACTATTTAACCAAAACGGTGAGGTAATCGGTATTAACTCAAGTAAAATAGCTCAGCAATCAGTAGAGGGTATTGGTTTTGCAATTCCAATTAACATCGCAAAACCAGTTATTGAATCACTTGAAAAAGATGGAGTGGTGAAACGTCCAGCACTAGGAGTCGGTGTCGTTTCATTAGAAGATGTGCAAGCTTATGCAGTAAATCAATTAAAAGTGCCAAAAGAAGTAACAAATGGAGTTGTATTAGGTAAAATTTATCCAATATCTCCGGCAGAAAAAGCTGGTTTAGAGCAATATGATATAGTAGTAGCGTTAGATGATCAAAAAGTAGAAAATTCACTTCAATTCCGTAAATATTTATATGAAAAGAAAAAAGTAGGCGAGAAAGTAGAAGTTACATTCTATCGCAACGGTCAAAAAATGACGAAAACAGCTACATTAGCAGATAATTCAGCTACAAAGAATCAATAATCGGAATAAAAGAAAGTCTCTTTCATGTTGAAAGAGACTTTCTTTATCGGCTATACTAAAGGTATAGGAGGGATTAATTATGACAATTGAAAACCCAACTCGTACGGAAATTGGTGAAGTATTGAAGAAAAGCAAAACAATCGCAGTTGTTGGATTATCAGATAAACCAGAACGTACATCGTATATGGTTTCAAAAGCAATGCAAGACGCGGGGTACCGCATTATACCGGTAAATCCAACAGTTGATGAAGTACTTGGAGAAAAGGCAGTTCCTTCACTAAAGGATATTAAAGAACATGTTGATATCGTAAACGTATTCCGCCGTTCAGAATTTTTAATGGATGTTGCGAAAGAGTTTGTAGAGATTGATGCAGATGTTTTTTGGGCACAATTAGGAGTACAAGATGAAGATACATATAAACTTTTACAAGAAAAAGGCTATACTGTAATAATGGATCGTTGTATTAAAGTAGAGCATGCGATGACAAAGTAGTATAGACTTTAAAGATAAAAAGATTGATTCAGCCCTCACAATATACATAAGTAGGGCCGATGGACGAGGTGTTCATCATGAGATTTTTTAAAGGCTGTTTTTGGGGATTGTTACTTGTTATCCCGTTTTGGATATTGATCATTTGGATCATGATAAAGGTATGGAATGTATAATCTTGGAATACATATCCATTTCTCGTTGACAAACGATTATTTTTCTGAAATAGTAGCCTAGAGGAATCCTTGTGAAAAAACAAGGATTTTTCTATTGAAAATGGTATATAAAAGAGATAAGATAACTTGCCAAAACGATAGGTTAGGCGTTATTCTATAATAGAAACATATGTTCTGATTTGATTAGGAAAGGGGCAAGGAGTTTGGCGAAGCATCAGTTCCAATACAATGAAGATGCAATTCAAGTGTTAGAAGGACTTGAAGCTGTTCGAAAACGCCCGGGTATGTATATCGGGAGTACGGACAGCCGTGGATTGCATCATTTAGTATATGAAATAGTAGATAACTCCGTTGACGAAGCGTTAGCGGGATTTGGCGACGAAATTTCTGTCGTAATACATAAAGATAATAGTATTAGTGTTATTGATAAAGGGCGAGGAATGCCTACGGGAATGCATAAACTTGGGAAACCGACACCTGAAGTCATTTTAACTGTACTTCATGCTGGTGGTAAGTTTGGTCAAGGTGGCTATAAAACAAGTGGTGGTTTGCACGGTGTTGGGGCATCAGTTGTAAATGCCTTGTCAGAATGGTTAGTAGTAACGATTAAACGTGACGGAAATATTTATGAACAACGCTTTGAAAATGGTGGTATTCCTGCAACGACGTTAGAGAAAATCGGGAAGACAAAAGAGTCTGGTACAACAATACATTTTAAACCAGATACAACTATTTTCAGTACAACAAATTACAATTATGAAACATTATGTGAAAGATTACGTGAATCTGCATTCTTATTAAAAGGAATGAAAATCTCGATAAAAGATGAACGTAATGATTTAGAGGATGTATTTCATTATGAAACAGGAATTGAAGCTTTCGTTTCATACTTAAACGAAGAGAAAGATTCGATTCATCCAGTTGTATACTTCACTGGTGAACAAAACGGAATTGAAGCAGAGTTAGCATTCCAGTTTAACGATGGCTATTCAGAAAACATTCTTTCGTTTGTAAATAACGTACGTACAAAAGACGGAGGAACACACGAAGCTGGATTTAAAACAGCAATGACGCGTGTGTTCAATGAGTATGCTCGTAAAGTATCGTTATTAAAAGAAAAAGATAAAAACTTAGAAGGTACAGATATTCGTGAAGGTGTAGCGGCTATCGTTTCTGTACGTGTACCAGAAGAAGTACTTCAGTTTGAAGGGCAAACGAAAGGGAAACTAGGTACAAGTGAAGCTCGTTCTTCAATTGATGCAATTGTATCTGAGCATTTAGCTTACTTTTTAGAAGAAAACCCGGATGTTGCTACACTTCTTGTGAGAAAGGCAGTTAAAGCAGCGCAAGCACGTGAGGCTGCTCGTAAAGCGAGAGAAGAAGCACGTACTGGTAAGAAGAAGAAAAAATCAGAAGGTACTTTAAGCGGGAAGTTAACACCTGCACAATCACGTAATCCTCAGAAAAACGAATTGTATTTAGTAGAGGGTGACTCTGCCGGTGGTTCTGCGAAACAAGGTCGAGACCGACGTTTCCAAGCGGTGCTACCATTACGTGGTAAAGTAATTAACACGGAAAAAGCAAAGCTTGCTGACATTTTTAAGAATGAAGAGATTAATACAATTATTTATGCAATTGGCGGCGGCGTAGGGAATGAATTCGCTGTTGAAGATATTAACTATGATAAAGTTGTTATTATGACCGATGCAGATACGGATGGAGCACATATTCAAGTGTTACTACTGACGTTCTTCTACCGCTATATGAAGCCACTTATTGAAGCTGGTAAAGTATTTATCGCACTTCCACCTTTATATAAAGTAAGTAAGGGAAAAGGGAAAAGTGAAGTAATTGAATATGCATGGTCTGATGAAGAATTAGATGGTGTAACAAAAAAGGTCGGTAAAGGTTATATGTTGCAGCGCTATAAAGGACTTGGTGAAATGAATGCCGATCAATTATGGGAGACAACGATGAATCCTGAAACACGTACGTTAATTCGTGTGAAAATTGACGATGCATCAAGAGCTGAGCGTCGAGTTACGACATTGATGGGTGATAAAGTAGAACCTCGCCGTAAATGGATTGAACGAAATGTACAATTTGGTATGCAAGAAGAGGGAAATATTTTAGAAAATGAAATGATTATGGAGACGGAGGTGGAATAACATGCAAGCAGAGAAGTTTCATGACCTCCCGCTTGAAGACGTGTTAGGTGATCGCTTTGCACGTTATAGTAAATATATTATTCAAGACCGCGCGCTTCCAGATGCGCGTGACGGTTTAAAACCGGTACAAAGACGTATTTTATATTCTATGTATGTAGAAGGAAATATACATGATAAAGCGTTTCGTAAATCAGCTAAAACAGTAGGTAATGTTATTGGTAACTACCATCCACACGGTGATTCCTCTGTATATGAGGCGATGGTACGTTTAAGTCAAACTTGGAAAGTACGTAATGTTTTAGTTGAAATGCATGGTAATAATGGTAGTGTTGATGGCGATCCAGCAGCGGCAATGCGTTATACAGAAGCACGGTTATCACCAATTGCATCTGAGTTATTACGTGACCTTGATAAAGAAACAGTAGAATTTGTGTCAAACTTCGATGATACGAGTGAAGAACCAGTTGTATTACCAGCAATGTTCCCAAACTTATTAGTGAACGGATCGACAGGGATTTCAGCTGGTTATGCAACAGAAATTCCCCCGCATCACCTTGGAGAAGTAATTGATGCGACGATGATGCGTATTGATAAGCCGAATAGTACTGTTGATGATTTATTAACAGTTATTAAAGGACCAGATTTCCCAACGGGTGGTATTATTCAAGGGATTGATGGTATTAAAAAAGCGTACGAAACAGGGAGAGGTAAAATTATTATTCGCGGAAAAGCAGAAGTTGAAACGATTCGTGGTGGGAAGCAACAAATCGTTATTACAGAAATTCCGTACGAAGTAAATAAAGCAAACCTTGTTAAGAAAATGGATGAATTACGTCTAGATAAAAAGCTAGATGGAATTGCTGAAGTGCGTGATGAGACAGATCGTACAGGTCTTCGCATCGTTGTAGAATTAAAAAAAGAAGTAAATGCTGAAGGTATTTTAAATTATTTATATAAGAATACAGATTTACAAATTCCATACAACTTTAATATGGTAGCGATAAATAATCGTCGTCCGACACTTATGACATTACCTAAGATTTTGGATGCATATATTGGGCATCAGAAAGAAGTTGTTACAAGACGCTCACAATATGAATTACGAAAAGCAGAAAATCGTCAACATATTGTAGAAGGTTTAAAGAAAGCATTATCGATTTTAGATGAAGTGATTGAAACGATCCGTGCTTCTAAAGATAAGCGTAATGCGAAAGATAATTTAAGTGCGAAATTTGGATTTACAGAAGCACAGTCAGAAGCAATTGTGTCGCTGCAATTATATCGTTTAACGAATACAGATATTACGGCGCTAGAACAAGAAGCAGATGAGCTTAATAAGAAAATTATAGAGTTACAGTCGATTTTACAAAGTGAAAAAAGACTACTTCAAGTTATTAAAACAGATTTGAAGAGAGTAAAGAAAACATATAGTGATGATCGCCGTGCTATTATTGAAGAACAAATTGAGGAAATTAAAATCGATGTGGAAGTTATGATTCCGCAAGAAGATGTCATCGTTACTGTAACGAAAGAAGGATATGTGAAACGAACAGGTTGGCGTTCACATAATGCATCGAACGGGAAAGACTTCGGTATGAAAGAGGGTGACATCTTACTTGAGCGTTTCGATACAAACACGACAGAAACCGTTCTTTTATTTACGAACAAAGGAAATTATATTTATCTTCCTGTATATGAAATGCCAGAAATCCGTTGGAAAGATTTAGGTCAACACGTTGCGAATCTCGTTTCACTCGAGCGGGATGAAATGATTATCTGGGCGACCGTCGTACCGAATTTTGAAGAAGAAAAACGATTTATCGTATTTGTTACACGAAACGGTATGATTAAGAAAACCGAATTAAACCAGTATAAAGTGCAACGTTATTCAAGAGCGTTCGTCGCTGTAAACTTGAAAAAAGAAGATGAAGTTGTTGATATATTTGCGACAGATGGAACGAGTGATATTGTTCTTGCAACTCATGGTGCATATGCACTTATTTTCCATGAAGATGAAGTAAGTCCAGTTGGTGTAAGAGCCGCTGGTGTGAAAGCAATTAATTTAAAAGAAGATGACTATGTCGCTTCTGGTAAACCATTAAATGGTGACAAAGATCAACTTATTCTCGTAACGCAGCGTGGTGCTGTAAAACGTCTAAAAGCATCAGAAATTGAGAAATCAACGAGGGCGAAGCGAGGTCTTGTTATTTTCAAAGAGTTAAAACGTAATCCGTACCGAATTGTCGGTATTGAAATTGTTCGAGACGATGAACTAGTTTACATGAAGACAGAGAAACACATTGTAGAAGAGATTGATCCGAAAGCGTATCGAAATAAAGACCGGTATAGTAACGGTAGTTTAGTATTAGATGTTAATGATACTGGTGAAGTTGTAGAAACGTGGACGAAGAAAAGAACGGAGTAAAGGAAGCATCTTGCTATCATTCATAGCAAGATGCTTTTTTATAAGCAAATCATTATGTATATAAAAATAATATTGTTATAATAGTGGAATGAAATCGTTCTCATGAAGTGAAACTTTAATCAGTGGGGGTTTTCTTCATCCCCCACTGATTATTAGTTGAACCAATTGGGCTTTTACTGCCCGTTAGTGCGGGATAAATGGAGGGGCAACATGAAAAAAATAGGTGTAGGGATTGTAGGATTTGGATTTTCTAGTACAACATTTCACATCCCGTTATTACAAACGATAGAAGAATATGATATTCGTGCTATTTTATCATCAAAAGAAGAAGTAGTGAAACAAGCATTACCAAATGCTGAAGTTGTTGGCACAATTGAGGAATTAGTAAGTCGTGCTGATATTGACTTAGTAGTTATTACTTCACCGAATACAACTCATTTTCCATATGTAAAAGAAGCGATTGTACATGGTAAGCATGTTGTTGTGGAAAAACCATTCGTTGTTTCAATTGAAGAAGGAGAAGAACTTATTTCATTAGCGAAGCAACATAATGTCGTTTTAAGTGTGTATCACAATCGCCGTTTTGATAATGATTTCTTAACGATAAAGAAATTGTTAGAAGAAAAAAGAATAGGGAATGTATACGCATATGAAGCGCATTTCGATCGTTTCCGCCCACATGTACGTGATCGCTGGAGAGAAAAGAATTTACCAGGATCGGGAATTTTATATGATTTAGGCTCACATTTAATTGATCAAGCATTATCATTATTTGGGAAACCAGATGCGATAAATGCTGATGTAATAAAGCAACGACCAGGTGCTGAAATTGATGACTACTTCCATGTTATACTTCATTACGGAGTAAAGCGTGTCATTTTACATAGTAGCAGTTACGTAAAGCAAGCAGGTCCACATTTTACACTGCATGGAGATAAAGGTTCTATTGTGAAGTATGGTATGGATTCACAGGAAGAACAATTAAAAGAAGGAATGAAGCCAGGAGATAATGGTTATGGTGCAGACTCTGAAGAGAATTTTGCTACTATAGAAACAGAAGAAGAATTAGTACGTATGCCGACAGAAGTCGGCTGTTATGAAATGTATTATAAAGGTGTAAGGGATAGTATTGTAAATGGTGAGAAACCACCTGTAAGGGCAGAAGAAGGTTTAGATGTTATTAAAGTGATTCAATTAGCTATTGAAAGTAGTGAAACGGGTAGAGTTATTCCTGTAAAATAAAAAAGACACGAATTTCGTGTCTTTTTTATTTTTGTGGAACAGAAAGGCCGTAAAAAAACATAGTGACTATATCTTGTATATGTTTTTCTCGATCTCCTTCAAGAAGTTGTGCCCCGAAATCATCACCTAACTGAGTGAACATTTGAATGTAAAGTAACATCATTTCTTTTGAAAGGTGTGGATTAATTTCATTCTTTTGCTGTGCTTGTTCTAATATTTCTAAATACCAAGGCAGGATTTTTTCGTTTTGATAACTATAAATAAATTCTCTGAGCGCTTCGTCTCTTTGCATCATTTGTAGTAACATATCAGGCTGAAATAACCCGCCAGTATTCATTTTTCTTACAATCATTTTTTGCATCATATCATGAAAAGGTAAGTTTTCTTCTGCAAGATCTTTATAATATTGAAATTCAGATATTATAAATTCTTGTATAAGCTCCCTAAATAACGCATCTTTACTTCCAAAATGATTATAAATTGTAACTTGAGAAACGTTTGCTTTTTTTGCAATATGTTCTATTTTCACTTCATTAAATCCACGTTCTGAAAATAGTTTAAAGGCCGCATCTTTAATGGCACGTTTTTTCTTTTCTTTCACTTTTTCAAAGCCGTTCAAAGCAATCACCTCATTTAAAATATACAAGAAAAAATAATTGAAAACAATAATTTTGAAATATGGACATATAAATATTTCAAAAAGTTGTTGCGAATATGAAAGATGAGGAGTACAATAATTTTGAAATATCATACATTAAATATTTCAAAAAATGAGGTGGGCTTATGATTTCAGTTCAAAATGTCACAAAACAGTTTTCAAATGGGAAAGGCTTGTTTGATATTACATTTGAAGTGAAAGAAGGGGAAGTTTTTGGCTACTTAGGACCAAATGGTGCTGGAAAATCAACAACGATTCGTAATTTAATGGGATTTATAAAACCGATGGCTGGTAAAGCGACAATTTTCGGATTAGATTGTTGGGAAGATGCTGCGAAAATTCAAAGAGAAGTTGGCTATTTACCAGGAGAAATTTCTTTTATTGAAGGAATGAATGGATTAGAGTTTTTAAATTTGATGCAAGGAATGCGTGGGCTAAAGGAAACGAAGAGACGTGATGACCTGATAGAGCGTCTGCAATTCGATGTGAAAACACCAATTCGAAAAATGTCTAAAGGAATGAAACAAAAAGTAGGGATTGTTGCTGCATTTATGCATGATCCAGAAGTACTAATTTTAGATGAACCAACATCAGGACTCGATCCACTTATGCAACAAGTGTTTATAGATTTAATATTAGAGGAAAAACAAAGAGGAAAAACGATTCTTATGTCGTCGCATATTTTCACTGAAATTGAGCGTACATGTGATCGAGTAGCTATTATTAAAGATGGTCGTCTTGTAACGGTAGAAGATATTCATGATTTACAAGGAATGCGAAGACAAGTAATAGATGTAACAGTATCATCTCAAGAAGAAATTGAGTCTCTTAAACAATGTGATTTGCAATTTGAAGGAGTGAAAGGTAGAGAGGCGTCAATTATTGTGCAAGGAAATTATCAAACTGTTTTACAAATACTTTCAAACTATAATGTAACCGCACTACAAACGAGAGCGACGGATTTAGAACATTTATTTATGCATTATTACGATAAGAAAGAAGGGATAAAGCATGAATAAGCAACTATTTTTAGCTAGTTTGAAAGAAACGCAAAAAAGTATTTTGAGTTATGCAACTGGTGCAGCTCTTTATTTATGGTTATTAATTTGGATATTCCCATCAATGGTATCAGCAAAAGGATTAAATGAATTAATAAGCGCTATGCCTGATAGTGTAAAAAAAATCGTTGGAATGGAGAGTCCAATTCAAAATGTAATGGATTTTTTAGCAGGTGAATATTATAGCTTATTGTTTATTATCATTTTAACAATTTTTTGTGTCACGGTTGCAACACATTTAATTGCTCGTCATGTAGATAAAGGAGCGATGGCATATTTATTAGCAACACCTGTATCCAGGGTGAAAATTGCAATTACGCAAGCTACAGTTCTCATATTGGGGCTACTAATAATTGTATTTGTTACTTATGTAGCTGGTATATTGGGTGCAGAATGGTTTTTAAAAGATAATAATTTAAATAAAGAATTATTTTTTAAGATAAATGTAGTCGGAGGACTAATATTTTTAGTAGTTAGTGCGTATTCATTTTTCTTTTCTTGTATATGTAATGATGAAAGAAAGGCACTAAGTTATTCAGCAAGTTTAACTATCTTATTTTTCGTATTAGATATGGTAGGGAAATTAAGTGATAAGTTAGAATGGATGAGAAATATATCCTTGTTTACATTATTTCGTCCGAAAGAAATTGCTGAAGGAACATATAATATATGGCCGGTAAGCGTAGGCTTAACTGTTGGGGCACTATGTATTTTTATATTAGCAATTGTAGTGTTTAGGAAGAGAGATTTGCCGTTGTAAAGTAGAAAGTCCACTTAATTAGTGGGCTTTTTTGATTAACAGTATAACTTTTATATTTAATTGTTATATACTATTTAAAAATTTCACATAACAGTGTAACATAATAACAGGGGTTCAAGTTAAATAACAAGGGGGCTATCACATAAAATAAATGATTGTCATCGATAGAAATAGTATGGGAGAAATGAAAGAAACAGGGGAGTATTGAAAATGAAAATTGTAAAGAATTTAACATTCCAAGTTATTGTGGCAATTATTTGTGGTATTGCAGTAGGAGCGATTTGGCCTAGTGTTGGACAACAAATGAAGCCAATTGGTGAGACGTTCATTAATATGATAAAAATGGTCATTGCACCAATTATCTTTTTAACAATTGTGCTTGGTATTGCAAGTATGGGAAGTATGAAAAAGGTAGGACGCGTTTGTGGGAAAGCGTTATTATATTTTGAGATTGTTACAACTTTTGCTCTTGTCATTGGTATTATCGTAGCGAATGTCGTACGTCCTGGAGATGGATTAGATCCTTCAAAGTTAAAGGGCGGAGATGTTTCACAATATGTACAAAGCGGGCAAGAAATGCAATGGATGGACTTCTTTTTACATATCGTGCCTTCTAATATGTTTGAGGCATTTGCAAAAGGTGATATATTACAAGTATTATTCTTCTCCATTTTATTTGGCGCAGGTTTAACGATGCTTGGGAAAAATGGACAACCTCTTATCGACTTTTTTGATAGGTTGTCGAAAGTGTTCTTTAACATATTATCAATTGTTATGAAATTGGCACCAATTGGGGCGTTTGGTGGAATGGCGTTTACAATTGGGAAATACGGTTTAAGCACATTAATACCGCTTGGTAAATTAATGATTTGCGTATATGCGACAATGGCATTATTTGTTTTTATCGTTTTAAATTTTATTTGTAAACTGTATAAATTTAGTTTGTGGAAATATTTAGTGCATATTAAAGAGGAATTACTCATTGTTTTAGGGACATCATCATCGGAATCTGTACTACCGCGAATGATGACAAAGATGGAAGACTTCGGGTGTTCAAAGCCAGTAGTAGGCTTAGTTATTCCGACGGGCTACTCTTTTAATTTAGATGGAACGACAATATATTTATCAATGGCAACCATATTCTTAGCGCAAGTTTTTCACATTGATCTTTCACTAGGTCAACAATTAACTATAATAGCTATTTTATTAGTTACATCGAAAGGAGCAGCAGCAGTAACAGGTGGAGGATTTATTGTACTAGCATCTACTTTATCTGCGATGAATGTTATCCCGTTAGAAGGGTTAGCACTTTTACTGGGTGTCGATCGTTTCATGTCAGAAGCAAGAGCGATTGTAAATTTAATTGGTAACGGTGTAGCGACTGTAGTTGTTGCAAAAAGCGAAAATGAATTCAATGATGAGAAGTATACGAGAGTATTAGATGAAATGAAAAAAGAGAAAATGGCCGGATGAAAAAGTCAGCTTTGCTGACTTTTTTTATTTTTGTAGGAAAAGAGTTTCTAAAAATATACATTATTTATTAACAATAATTCACAGAGATTTAATGTGTAAATATAATAAAGACTATTAAAATGGTACATTTATATGAATGAGAAATAGAATTTGAACATTATATGGAATTTTTATGAATATTACTGTAAGAAAATAATTTTTTAAAAATTTTTAATAATAATACTTTACAAATTTTAAAAAATTAGTAGAATAAGAAGTAGTAAGAATCGTCTGATAAATATATAAAGAAAAACAGAATTATCAGAAAATTCTTTATTAGATATCGTTTAGAATTAGGGAGGGTACAAAAAATGAAAAAGAAAAAAATGAAAAAACTAACGGCAGTTGTAGTACCGGTTTTAGCAATGAGCATGGCACTAACAGCATGTTCTACATCAGGCGGAGATAAAAAGACAAGCACAAACTCAAGTGGAGATAGCAAGTCAGGGGAAAAACTAGCGGCAAAACAAGTTTTAAATCGAACAGTAACACAAGAAATTCCAACGATGGATTCTTCAAAATCAACTGATACAGTATCTTCACAAATACTAGGGAACACAATGGAAGGATTATATCGTCTTGATAAAGATAATAAGCCTATTCCAGCTGCGGCAGAATCTAGTACGAAAAGTGAAGATGGTAAAAAATATACATTTAAACTACGTAAAGATGCAAAATGGTCAAACGGTGATCCAGTAACGGCGAAAGATTTCGTATATGCTTGGCAACGTCTATTAGATCCAAAAACAGCTGCTGAGTATGCATTTATCGCTTTCCCAATTAAAAATGCAGAAGTAGTTAATAAAGGAGAAAAACCTGTAACTGAACTAGGAGTGAAGGCGATAGATGACCTTACACTTGAAGTTGAGTTAGAGCAAGCAGTACCGTACTTCTTAAACTTAGTAGCATTCCCATCGTACTACCCATTAAATGAAAAATACGTAAAAGAAAAAGGGGAGAAGTTCGGTTTAGAGTCTGATACAACAGTTTATAATGGACCGTTCGTTCTTAAAGATTGGAAGCATGAACAAGGATGGCAATTAAAGAAAAATGATCAATATTGGGATAAAAAGACTGTAAAACTTGAAGAAGTTAACTTCAGTGTTGTTAAAGAGCCAGCAACTCTTATCAATTTATATGATAGCGGACAAGTTGATTTCGCTTTATTAAACGGAGAGTTCGTTGACAAATATAGAAGTAAGAAAGATGAATTTGGCACATATTCACAAGTAAGTACGTACTTCATTCGTATGAACCAAAAACGTGCTGGACAAGACACACCATTAAAGAGCAAAAAATTGCGTGAAGCAATTGCACTATCAATTGATAAAAAGAATTTAGCAAACGTAATTTTAAATGATGGATCAAAAGAAGCTGACTTCTTAGTACCAAAAGGATTAGCAACTGGACCAGACGGTAAAGACTTCCAAGACACATTTAAAAACGGCTTGAAACCAGATGCTAAAAAAGCTGCAGCAGCTTGGGAAGAAGCGAAAAAGAGCTTGGCAAAGATCAAGTTACAATTGAATTCTTAAACTATGACACTGGTAATGCGAAAAAAGTTGGAGAATATGTAAAAGATCAAATCGAGAAAAACTTAAAAGGTGTAACAGTTAACATTAAACTTCAACCATTTAAGCAAAAACTAAAATTAGAATCTGAGCAACAATATGATATTTCATACGGTGGTTGGAATCCAGATTATGCAGATCCAATGACGTTCTTAGATATGTTTGAGACTGGACATTCTCATAACCAAATGAGCTTCTCTGACCCTAAATATGACGGCATGGTGAAAAAAGCTGGAACGGAATTAATGAACGATGCAAAGAAACGTTGGGAAGAGTTAGGAAAAGCTGAAAAAACATTACTTGAAGAAGATGTAGCGATTGTACCTTTATATCAACGTGGAGATTCTTATGTTTTACAACCAAATGTAAAAGGTGTAGTAAAACATAATATCAGTCCAGAATTTAGCTTTAAGTGGGCATACGTGACTGAAAAATAATAGAGTTAAAAAAGCATTTCAAAGTAGCCTAGCTACTTTGAAATGCTTTTTTTAGTTCAGTTAAATAGAGAAGAATAAGGCGTATAGTATGTACATATAGTAGATGGGGGATAAATCATACTAAATTACGAAGATGAAAATCAGAATATTTAAAATAAAACTATTTACAAATGCAGAAAAAAGAGTAGAATAACATTAGTTATAATTTTCTGAAAAGTAAATCATTAACAAGGGGTCTCTCAAGGGTTGGTAATGTACATATAATTAGGGAGGGTATAAAAATGAAGAGAAAAAAGATGAAAAAGTTAACAGCGGTTGTAGTACCGGTTTTAGCAATGAGTGTTGCATTAACAGCATGCTCTGGGTCAGGTGGGGAAAAGAAAACGACTACTACATCTAATAGTGGGGAAGAAAAAAAATCTGATATTAAATATGCAGCGAAGCAAGTATTAAATCGTACGGAAAACCAAGAAATTCCGACGATGGACACTTCTAAATCTACTGATACTTTAGGGGCACAAATTTTAGGGAACACGATGGAAGGGTTATATCGTCTTGATAAAGATAATAAGCCTATTCCGGCTGCTGCAGAATCTAGTACGAAAAGCGAAGATGGCAAAAAATATACGTTTAAACTGCGTAAAGATGCGAAATGGTCAAATGGAGATCCTGTAACAGCAAAAGATTTCGTGTTCGGATGGCAGCGCTTACTTGATAAAAATACAGCTGCAGAATATGCATTTATTGCTTACTATATAAAAAATGCAGAAGCGATTAATAAAGGAGAAAAACCTACAACAGAATTAGGAGCAAAGGCGGTAGATGATTACACGCTAGAAGTAGAATTAGAAAAACCGGTACCGTACTTCTTAAATTTATTAGCATTCCCGTCATATTATCCTTTAAATGAAAAATTCGTAAAAGAAAAAGGAGAGAAGTTTGGTTTAGAAGCGGATACAACGTTATATAACGGGCCGTTCGTAATGTCTTCATGGAAACATGAACAAGGCTGGCAATTGAAGAAAAATGATAAATATTGGGATAATAAGACTGTGAAATTAGAAGAAATTAATTACAGCGTTGTAAAAGAAGTGGCTACAAAAGTAAATTTATATGATACAGGATCGATTGACTTTACATTACTATCAGGAGAATTTGTAGATAAATATAAATCGAATAAAGATGAGTATGGTGAGTATGCAGAATCAAGTACATTCTTCTTACGTTTAAATCAAAAGCGTAATGGACAAGATACACCGTTAAAGAGCAAAAAGCTTCGTGAAGCAATTGCATTATCAGTTGATAAAAAAGGCTTAGCAAACGTTATTTTAAATAATGGATCAAAAGCAACAGATCAATTGGTTCCAAAAGGGCTTGCGGCAGGACCGGATGGAAAAGATTATCAAGATACATTTAAAAATGGTCTGAAATACGATCTGAAAAAAGGCGCAGCTGCTTGGGAAGAAGCGAAAAAAGAACTTGGAAAAGATCAAGTTACAATCGAATTACTAAGCTATGATGATGGAACTGCGAAAAAGATTGCTGATTATGTAAAAGATCAAATTGAGAAGAATTTAAAAGGTGTAACAATTAACACGAAAATTCAACCATTCAAACAAAAATTAAAATTAGAATCAGCGCAAGACTATGAAATTTCTTATGCAGGTTGGAGTCCAGACTATGCGGATCCAATGACGTTTATTGATATGTTTGAATCGAAGAGCCCATATAACCAAATGAGTTATTCAAACCCAAAATACGATGAAATGGTACAAAAAGCAGGTAATGAATTACTGTCTGATCCGAAGAAACGTTGGGAAGCGTTAGGAAAAGCGGAAAAATTATTCCTTGAAGAAGATGCTGGATTAGTTCCTTTATATCAAACAGGAAGATCATATGTAATGAAACCGAATGTCAAAGGAATTGTGAAACACAACATCAGTCCAGAATATAGCTTTAAGTGGGCGTATGTAACTGAGGATGGCGGAAAGAAATAATAGGAAAGCATTTCAAAAGTGTTTAATATGCTTTTGAAATGCTTTTTTTAGTATAAGGAGAATAAGGCTTACTGAATTTTTGAGAAACGTTGCGGACACATTTGAAAGTTTACTGTAGGATATTAGAATAAAATGCAACGGTTGGAAAGATAAATGATAGTAAAAGATTTCATATGAATAAGGAAAATATAGAAATTAGCAATAGAGAAGAATAAGGATGGGGATGTTTACATATAGTAGATGGGGGATAATTCATATAGTAGTAATAGTAAAATAACAAGTTACTATCACAAAAAAATAAATATTTAGAAAATTTACAAAACTACTTTACAAAACTCGAAAAAACAGTAGAATATTAATTAATAAGAATTTTCTGATAACGAAAGTTAATAGAGAATCTCTAACTGTTAATATCGTACATATAATTGGGGAGGGTACAAAAAAATGAAGAGAAAAAAGATGACAAAATTAACAGCGGTTGTAGCACCAGTTCTAGTAATGAGTATGGCATTAACAGCTTGCTCTGGATCAGGGGATAAAGATAAGGCAAGCACAACGCCGAAAAGTGGCGAAAAAGAAGGCGGGAAATTAGCTGCAAAGCAAGTACTGAATTTAACAGATAGCCAAGAGATTCCATCTATGGATTCTTCTAAAGCGACAGACCAAGTATCGTTTCTTGCTTTAAACAACGTAATGGAAGGTTTATATCGACTTGATAAAGATAATAAAGCAGCACCAGGGGTTGCTGAATCATATAAAAAGAGTGATGATGGTAAAAAATATACATTCACATTAAATAAAAATGCAAAATGGTCAAATGGAGACCCTGTAACAGCGAAGGATTTCGTGTTTGCTTGGAAACGTGCGGTGGATAAAAATACAGCAGCGGAATATGCATACATTATGTTTGATTTAAAGAACGCAAAAGCAATTAATGATGGGAAAGCACCACTTGATACGTTAGGTGTAAAAGCTGTAGATGACTACACATTAGAGGTAGAATTAGAAAATCCAGTTCCTTACTTTGTAGAATTAACTTCATTCGGAACATTCTATCCGTTAAATGAAAAATTCGTAAAAGAAAAAGGAGAAAAATACGGTTTAGAATCAGATACAACGTTATACAACGGACCGTTTACATTAACAGACTGGAAACATGAAGAAGGTTGGAAGTTAAAGAAAAATGCACAATACTGGGATAATAAAACAGTTAAGTTAGAAGAAATCAACTTTAACGTAGTAAAAGATAGTGGTACACGTGTAAACTTATATGAAAGTGGACAAATCGATCGTGCAGCACTTACATCTGAAATGGTTGACAAATATAAATCAAATCCAGACTTCTTTACACAAAAAACACCGTCAACGTTCTTCTTACGATTAAACCAAAAACGTGGTAATCAAGATACAGTGTTAAAGAGTAAAGATTTACGTTTAGCGATTGCAATGGCATATGATAAAAAAGGCTTAACGAATGTAATTTTAAATGACGGATCTACACCTGCAGATTACTTAGTACCAAAAGAATTTGCGAAGAGTCCAGATGGAAAAGACTTCCGTAAAGATAACGGAGATATTTTAAAAACAGATGTGAAAAAAGCAAAAGAGCATTGGGAAAAAGCGAAAAAGAACTTGGAAAAGAGCAAGTAACGATTGAGCTATTAAACTACGATAGCGATAACGCGAAAAAAGTAGGTGAGTTCTTAAAAGGAGAGCTTGAGAAGAACTTACCGGGCTTAACAGTGAATTTGAAAAACCAACCGTTTAAACAAAAATTAAAATTAGAATCAGATCTAGATTATGATTTATCTTACGCTGGTTGGGGACCTGACTACTTAGATCCAATGACATTCATTGATATGTTCGTTACAAATGGACCTCATAACCAAACTGGATATTCAAATCCGAAATATGATGAAATTGTAGAAAAAGGTAAAGGGGAGCTATTAACGAAAACGAAAGAGCGTTGGGATAGCTTACTGAAAGCTGAGAAAATGTTACTTGATGATGCTGTAATTGCACCGTTATATCAACGTGGTGATGCTCTTGTTCAAAGACCGAAAGTAAAAGGTATTATTCACCATCCAGTTGGTGGAGATTACAGCTACAAATGGGCATATATTTCTGAAGATAAGTAAGAGAGAGGGCGCGAGCGATGCGCCCTTTTTTCTATGCACTTTTCTGCCTGCATGGAATATATAAAATAAAAAAGGGAGAATCCCATGAAACGAAACTCGTACATTGATTTTTTAGCTTATTACGGAATAGGGAGTGCTCATCCTGGTGGTTTTACGTTAACGAAGCAATTGCTATCTCAATTGCCACTTAGACATGGAGCGAATGTCCTTGAGATAGGTTGCGGCACAGGGAAAACAGCCGCTTACATGACAAAAGAATTGGGTTATAAAGTGACCGCAGTTGAAAAGAATGAAATTATGATTCAAAAAGCGAAAGATAGATGGTTGTTTGATGGTTTAAATATACAATTGATTCAAGGCGATGTAGAAGGGTTACCGTGTTTAAATGATTCTTTTGAGCTTGTACTTGGAGAATCTATACTCGCTTTTACAAATAAAGAAAAGGTTATTTCGGAATGTTATCGTGTATTACAGAAGGATGGAAAGCTTGTTGTCATTGAAATGATTACCGAAAAACATATTGAGAAGAAAGAGGAAGAAAAGATTGGACAGTTATACGGTATGAAAGAATTATTAACTGAGAATGAGTGGATTCATTTATTTAAAGCAGCAAATTTTAAAAGAATTACAATTGCGGGTGGCGGAACTATTGCAGAAACAGTTGCAGGACATATGGAAGAGCCAGAGTGGAATGTATCACCGTTTATTCCAGAAGAATTGTATGAAGCGTGGGTGCAACACGAACAAGTACTGCTTATGTATCAACATATTTTAGGACATCGCATTTTTATATGTGAAAAATAGAGAAAAAGAGTTGGCTAAAGATAGTCAACTCTTTACTATGTTAGATGAAAAATAATGCAGCCAAAGTAATTCCAAAAATAAAGCCAAATCCGAGTTCAAGGCCCCAGCCGCCACCAAAGCCACAACCGCCGCAACCACGACGGCCACATCCGCAGCCACCGAATCCACCACTGAATCCACCATCGAATCCACCACCACATCCAAATCCACAGTTATCACATCTGCTAATACCGCCGCAAATATCACATCCGCCGTTTGAATATGCGCCATGGTATCCAAATCCTGTATCAAAAGATGAACGCTGCTGTACTGGCTCAATCCAAACAGAATCATTTGTCACGTCTATTATTTTTCCTAAATGGATATGACCATCACGATCTTCAATTCGAACAACTTTACCGAAATAACGTTGGCATGTATCATAACATCTTTTTCTATGCATGTTCTTTCCTCCTTCCGTATTACCGTAATACGATATGTAAGCAGGACAAGTGCGGCTTGTACGAATGACCTATCTATCATAATTGTTATACGAAAGGGGAAATATACGAACAGGATACATAACGAGGAGGAAGAGAAATGAAATCTACAGACCAATTTCAGACATACGAAGTTCCTTGGGAAGAATTTATTGAAGCATTGCGGGGGGAAATAAAGAAACAAGTAGGGGCGGATATTATTGATACGGTCGTATGTAATTTAAAAGATGGTTTTGAAGTGTATACATATGTGCAAGGAGATTTGGATTTCGAGTATACAGAAGCTCTTGAACGAAAATATGGGAGTGATGCGAAAATACCTAATTTGTTAACAGTTATGCTGGTAGCTAGCATTTATAATACGGGTGAAGAGAATATACGTTTACATGCAGATAATAAAGATAATCCAATTGTTGAAGTATATGTGAAGAAGTAAAGAGTGCGCTAATTATAGCGTGCTCTTTATTTTTTGTATTGAAAAGAAAATCAAACTTTAATGGTGGAATTTATAGGGGGAAAAGTATGAAAGGTATGTGTTATTTCGGATATATAATAAGGAAAAGACTCGAAATAAAAAATGGAATAGTTTAATTTTGTTTACATAAGGTTATTGTTGTGAACTGTTGTCCTAAAATACAAGTCATATATCTTGTTTCCTCTCATAAATTTAAACATAGGAATTTGTCTACAAAGGTGGCGAAGCCTCATCATGAAAATTCGAATTTGTGCCACGTTCATGTTGTTTCTATTTATATGTTTACCTTTTTCAGCTTTTGCAAAAGGAGAGGAGGCAAAGGAAAGGGTCGTTTCACTTGTATATGATGATTCGGGCAGCATGAGAAATAACGATCGCTGGAAGTATGCCAATTACGCTTTGCAAAGTTTAGTTGCGCTATTAGATGAGAAAGATAAATTTTCTTACGTTCCAATGAGTAAACCAAATGATCCGTTAAACATTTCGTTAACAAAGGATCGAAGGCAAACAGAAATTGATGGGATCGGCGCGTGGAAAACATATTTAAATACTCCATTTAGCGCAGTAGAAACGGCGATGCAATCTATAAAAAAGGAAGCAGATATAGATGGGAAACGTGAATTTTGGCTTATTGTATTAACTGACGGGGCATTTAATGATTTGGAGAAAGATAAGGTTGGCGGAAAAGAACAAATTACGCAGAAGCTAGCACAGTTTAAGAAAGAAATGGATTCTAAAAAGATTTCTTTACACCCAGTCTTAATCACGATGGAAGAGGATTTAGGGCAGCAAGAAAAAGAGCAGTTAAATACGTTTAAAGAGATTTGGAAAAAAGAAATGAATGGAGTTGTCATGCCGTCTAGCGGTGAGGACGGCATTGTAAAAAGTGTAAATCAAGTGGCAGCATTAGTTGCAAATCGTGATCCATTTTCTTCTGTTGAATCGATTGTCAAAACGAAAATAGTAGGGGAAAAAGTAGAGATTACAACACCGTTTCCATTAAAGCGTATGACGCTTGTACGACAATCACCTTCTTTGTCTAATTATAAAGTTATGCAACTTTCCAAACCGTTACAAATGCAGTCTTCTTTTTCCATACATGCACCAGGAGAAGCTAAATTATTCGGAAATATAGTACATGTAAGTACAGCGAATCAGGAAGTGATTAAGCCAGGGACATATACGATAGAAGTAGATCGAGATATTGAGAAAGAAGGATTACAAGTACTTGTTGAACCAGCGCTCAATTATACTGTTTCTACGTATGACAAAGATGATAAAGATAGAAAAAATGTTGAGAAAATGTACGAAGGAGTAACGGCTGTTATTGAAGCAAAACCTACGGAGCTACCAATTCAAATTTCTTATTTTGAAGCAGAAGTAGAAATAGACGGAAAGCAGTATCCGATGAAGTGGGATGATAAAAGACATGTGTTTTATTATGAGACAAAAGTTGGCAAAGAGTTAGTACGTGGAAAAGTTCATATGAACATAAAGGGATTTTATAGGCAGACGAAAGAATTCAAGATTGAACCAGCTGAAAAACCAAAATTAACACTTCAAGCTGTTACAAAAGGTTATGAAGAAAAGGTAACAAATTTGGAAAATAGTAAACCATTTATTTTACAGCCACAGTTAGATGGTAAACCGATGACAGAAGAGGCTGTAAAGAAACTATTAAAATCTACTGGTGTCACATCCAATCAATCAATCAACTATGAAGTAAAACAACATGATAATCAAATTTACGTTTATCCTCGACCTTATTACTCCGACACATTCAATTTTACAGATACAGGCACCGTAGAAGCTACCATCACGATTAATGATTCAAAATTACAAGAAGTAAAGGAAAAGATTGTACTTCACATAGAAAATGCGCCATTTTTTGAGAAATATGCGCTCATTTTTAAATTTGTAATTCCTATCACTTTATTACTTTTAATAGTGGGAATTATTATTTTAGGATGGATTGTTCGTCCGAGATTTCACCGAAAAGCATTATTATATTATGAATGGGATCAAGAAGTAGCGAAAGATTGGCTGTATCAATCCGAACCAGAATTACTTAAAAATAAATGGTGGAAGCACTATTTTGGCATTCCATTCCGAGCAGAAAGAAAGACGGTGCAATCTGTAACATTAATAGCGAAAAAAGGATCAAAATCTATATTTGTAGCGAAAGAGTCACAAGTAGTTGGGATGATTATTGATGGAATGTTTATCACAGAGGATGAGGTTGGAATGGAACATAAGACACTATATCCAAATGAACTTTTATTAATTGATAGAGGATATGGTAAAGAGATTTATAGGTACGAGTGTGAATAGTAGATAGGGAAAAGGAGGGGTTTTAGTTTTCTTTCCCCTATCTTTTCAAACAAGCAAGAATAGGAAGGTGGTTCACATGACATTACAAGTTCCAACGATATTAATTGGTTTAGGTGGAATCGGTAGTACTGTGACACATCAAATATATGAAAAATTACCAGAAGAGCGCCGAAAAAAGGTAGCAATGCATGTATTTGATACAGATGTGAATACATTGAGTAAATTTGATCATATTCGTAAGTTTAAGACGCAAACGAGCTCGAGTAAAACGCCGCGAGAGTATATTGCGGGAGATCCAACGATTCCGGAGTGGTTTCCGATGGACCCGACTATACTTGATAAACCATTAACAGAAGGGGCCGGACAGTTGCGCGTCATTTCGCGTTTAGCGTTACGTGCAGCGATGAAAGAAGATAAGCTGACATCGTTTTGGCAAGAAATCGAGAAGATTTTTCCGGTTACAAGTGATCAGACAGAATATGGTGTACGTGTCATTATTGTAACGTCACTAGCTGGCGGAACAGGTTCAGGGATGTTTTTACAAATCGCATTATATTTGCGTGAAATGCTCCGGAAAAAATTGCAGCATCACAACATTTTAATTCGCGGTGCGTTTTTAATGCCAGACGTTTTAGTGAAGACGAGAACGGTTAGTGCGAAAGAGTTTGAAACGGTGCAAGCGAATGGTTATGCATCGTTAAAAGAGTTGCACGCTATTACGCTCGGCTCTACCGGTGAATTATCAAAACGAGGCGGCGTCACGATTGAATTAGAATATCGTCCTGATCAAGTGGATGAAGATGGAAGAACGAATCATACGATAAAGCAGCATCATTTACCGTACAATTATTGTTTCTTATATGATTATGAAAATTTACATGGGCACCATTTGCACAATTTATCAGATTATATGGAGCAAATGGCAAATACAATTCATTTACAGTTATTTAGTCCGATGTCTGCAAATCATTTTGCACAAGAAGATAATCAAATTCAGCAATTGGCAGAATCGAGCGGGAAAGGTAGATATTGCGGAGCAGGAACGGCAAAACTTATTTATCCGTATGAGCACGTTTTGAAATATTGTGCTTTAAAATGGGCGGTTCAAGGTTTAGATGAATCTTGGCTGCATTTAGATCAACTGTTTCAAGAAAAGAAGCAAAGATACGACCAAGATGTCAAACGTGGTATGCAGCGTGAAAAGCCAGAGCGCGGGAAAAGTTATTTAGAAGATTTAGAGCATCTTGCTACTCGTCCAGAGCAGGCCCATATTTTTTATAGACAAATGTTTAATGAAACGCGTGAAGGAGCAGAGGGCGGTAAGGTCGGTGTCGCAAAGTCTAAGTTGTTTTTAGAGGCTGTTGAAAGCTATGTACACCGTACAGTGCAAAAAGATGAGGAATTAAACCGCCTGCAGCATGAGTGCAAAATATCGGCTGCGAAACTTAAAATAATGGAACAAATGAAAGGTGAAGTAGCCAGAGTTGATCATGCGGTGCGTTTATATGCGTATGCGATTCCGAGCCGTGTACATGAACATGTAACTACCCTTTTATATGACATGATCGAATCAGATCGCTTTACACCGAGTGGTTCAGAAGGACAGTCTTATCAATTAAATACATGGTTTTTAAAGAAAACAGATCCTGTCCATCCAGTCGCATCACGTTTTATGTTGTATGAAATTCGAAAGCAGTTAGTAGAGAAGATGAATCGACTACATGAAAATAATGAACAAAAGCGTAATTTAATTCAAAACTACGATAAGAAATTTAATGTGAGTAATATTGATGGAACGGTAACGGCTGTTCGCCGTGTTGAAATTGCGCAGCAACAAGGTTGGTTCGGAAAAATGCTTTATAATCAGCAACGTTTGTTCAAAAAAGAATTTGAAGATATCGTAACGCAATATGTGCACAAATTAAGTGAGTATCGTAAAGAGATGTTGTTAGAACTCGTGTATCAATCGCTATACCAAGCAGTTGATAAAATGATTCAATATTGGGAGAGGTTTTTTGATAACTTACACGAAACACGTGAAAATTTATTGTTTGAAATTCAAAAGCGAAGCAAAGAATTTGAGGGGAAAACGAACCCGACGAATGTATATGTATTAGCTGAAGAGAAATTGCAAGAAAAGATTTGGCAAGATATGCAGCAACATTTAAATTTAGGTGTATTACCGAAAGATATATCAGCAGAAATTTATATGAGCTTGTACGGGGAATATTGTCGTGATGCGAAAGCCGAAGAAATTCAGTCGAAAAAGGTTGAAGACTTCTATCGTGAACATATATTGAGTTATTGTTATGACGAACTTCAAGTGCGCTATCGTGACAAATTAGAGCTTAATATCGTTGAAGCATTGCGAAAAGAAGCAGATTTCAAGAAGCGTGACCGTGATGAATACGTTCGTGAAAAAATTGAAGATCTCTTCCATTTAGCAAGTCCGTTCGTTCCGAAAGTTTCTCATCATAGAGAATTACAATATTGGGGCGTACATCCATCTTTAAAACAAGAATTGCAAGAAGAGTTATTGCAAGAAATGTTTAAAGAAAAAGATACGGTAAACGAGGCGTTTTCACCATTTGAAGTGATTTGTTATCGTGCTCATTATGGATTATCGCTACAAGATTTTCCTAAGCTTTCATCTGGGCATATTGCAAATGGCTTTATGAATGATAAAGGTGATTACTTCCAATCGTATTATCGCCGCGTGAACAAATTAAATAGTAAAAAATCCAGTTTGACGCCGCATTTAGATAAATATTGGCACTTGCCAGCCTTTATGCCAGACTTGAATGCAACGCAAACAAAGTTAGATTACGATAAATGCAATCGTGCTCTTCTATACGCCTATATGTACCGCTGGATTAGTTTAGTTGCTGTTGATGGACAATTCGTGTATCAATATAATGGTGTCGGCCGTAGCTTTTTAATCCAGTCGATGGGGAAAAATATTTCAAGCGAAAGTTATAAGTTGCACAGAGCATTGCTTCATAATCCGTTCATTTATGAAAACATCTTGTCCCGGTTTGAAGAAGAACAAGAAAAGGCAATGATACAAGGTGGGCATTTATATACACATCCATTTGTATTAGGTGCTCAAGATATTAGATGGCTTCGTAAAGAGCATGTCCATAATATTTTAGATATGATTTTAATGTATGACCGTGAGGCGAAATATGACCCGACGTTAGAAGAAACATCTGACGATTTGTTAAGGCTATTCCTTGATGAAATTGAGCTGTATTTCCAAAACTATTACGGAACAGGTGCAGATATGGTTGCAAAGAAAGAGAAAGAGATGTTTATGAAACAATTGTGGGATCGTTCGTATGCGAAAGGGTATGTAGATCCAAATAGCGCTCCTTATAAAAAATGGCAAAATATATTACACGTTCACGATGAAGAAGAAACGCCAAAAACGAATGTATAATGAATGAAAAGGGAATCCTTAAGAATGGCAATACAACTTTAGAAAAGAGGGATTCCGATGCCGTTTTTAGGAAGTGTATATCAAATATTTGGATTGTATCCAGAAATTTATTATGGAATGATTTCAGCAGAGCTGCAAGAAGAAGCTCGAAAGGAACATATCGATAATAGTAGTACAGAAATTGAAGCGGAAGAATAAAGCGCAGATGAACATCTGCGCTTTTTTTATTGTCCTAAGTGAAAATACTGTTTGCAATTTGTAGGGAAGTTAATCGGTCTAACAAGATGAATAGTTATTTTTATATAACGAATCGACTGGTTTTATTGTGTTTACATACGGGGATTACATTGAATTCAATGTATAAAAATGAATTTTGAAATAATGAAAAGTGTATTAAAATGGGAATTGGCAGTGTTTGTTAGTGGTATCGTATATTTTGTAATGCTATTTTTTTTATAATTATTCAATGTTGGTGAATTAATTATATTGTTGACAATATAATTAATCGTGTGATAAATTCAATCAATCTTCTAAAAATATGACTGTTAACAAGCGTGTTTTTAGAAGATTGATTTTTCAGATTTTAAACCGTTTAATGTGTGGAGTTTATATAGGGAGTGACAGTAAAACATGAATATTATTAATGTGTAATAGCAACAGTAATAAAGATTGTAATGAGTAAGGGATAATTTTGAAAAAAGAGGTTTCTACGAATGAGTTTATTTATAAAGAAAGCAATGAATGAAGAAAAGAAAAAAGTGTTAAAACAAACTTTAGGAGCAATTGATTTAACGCTTCTAGGAATTGGAGCAATTATTGGTACAGGCATTTTTGTATTAACAGGTATTGTAGCAGCGAAACATGCTGGTCCAGCAATTGTATTATCTTTTATGTTAGCTGCAATTGTATGTGCTTGTGTAGCCTTTTGTTATGCTGAATTTGCATCTACAGTCCCGGTCTCAGGAAGTGTGTATTCGTATACATATATGACATTAGGTGAGATTTTTGCTTTTATAGTTGGCTGGTGTGTCATGTTAGAGTACTTATTAGCTACTTCTGCGGTGGCGGCAGGATGGTCAGCCTATTTTCAGTCATTGCTACTAGGGTTTAATATTCATATTCCGGCAATCATTGCTTCTGCACCAGGGATGGGGAATGGCGGAATTATTGACTTGCCAGCGGTTATTATTATTTTAGTTGTTACATTTTTACTAAGTCGTGGTGTGAAAGAAAGCGCACGTATAAATAATATAATGGTTATTATTAAACTGGCTGTTATTTTAGTATTTATTATTGTAGGAGCAAAATATGTAAAGCCAGAGAATTGGCAGCCTTTTCTTCCTTTTGGATACCATGGTGTTATTGGAGGAGCTGCTACTGTATTTTTTGCCTTTTTAGGTTTCGATGCAGTTGCAACAGCAGCAGAGGAAGTGAAACGCCCACAACGTAACGTTCCAATCGGATTACTGGTCTCTTTATGCATTTGTACAATTCTTTATGTTGGTGTTTCATTTGTGTTAACTGGAATGGTTCCATTTACGGATCTGAATGTAGCTGATCCAGTTGCGTATGCACTGCGTATTGTAGGAGAGGATAGAATTGCTGGTCTATTATCAGTTGGAGCGATAGCTGGTTTAACAACAGTTCTGTTAGTTGCTATGTTCGCATTTGTTCGAGTATCATACTCGATGAGCCGAGATGGCTTGTTACCAAAAAGATTTTCGAGTGTTCATAAACGTTATCAAACACCATTTTTTAATACATGGATTACGGGTATTCTTGCGGCTGTATTAGCAGGTTTATTGGACTTGAATTTGTTGGCGAATTTAGTGAATGTGGGAACGATAACAGCGTTTATATTTGTGTCTATTGCTGTAATTGTATTAAGGAAGACGCATCCTAATTTGGAAAGACCGTTCCGAGCTCCGTTAGTTCCATTCTTACCTATACTTGCGATAGTAAGTTGTTTATATTTAGCATTAAATCTTTCTAAAACTACTTTAATCAGTTTTGTAATTTGGGTTATTGTAGGTATTTTTATCTATTTTATATACGCGAAAAAGCATAGTAAGATTAGAAATAGAGTATAAGGTATTACAATGATGGTTGTAGGCTAAAAAGATTTATTTTTTACCTATAGCCATTTTTATTTGTACGCACCTTATTTTCGTGTTAACATAAAGCGAATTTTTTAAGGGAGAGAAAGAGATGAAATGGATTTATTTTATTATTATCAACGCTATAGCATTTAGTATGATGGGGCTTGATAAGCGAAAAGCAAAGAAAAAGCAGTGGAGAACGCCAGAAAGTACGTTATTATTATCAGCTGCAGCTGGAGGGGCGGTTGGAGCTTGGATTGGTATGTATATGTTTCATCATAAGACACATAAAAGTAAATTTGTCTTCGGTATTCCAGTGCTCGTTATTATAACAGTAGGAGTGTTTTTATACATATAAGGGATTTGTAAGAGGAATGTCGAAAGAAATGCAGATTGAATATTGGTAAAGTAAGTATGTGAGACCTTATAATGAAGAAAAAAAGAGAAGAGGAGAACAGGGAAGATGGGGAGTCAAGCAGCACAACAAAAGCAGGGGATTATATATGCAGCGGGTGCGTATACGATGTGGGGAGTCCTTCCGATTTATTGGAAATGGGTGGAGGAAGTACCGGCAGATGAAATATTAGCGCATCGCATCGTTTGGGCATTTGTTTTTATGTTGTTAGTTTTAGGAGTAACAAAGAGATTTCGTCAGTTTGGTGGGGAGTTAGTGGCCCTTTTTAAACGACCTAAATTATTAATGTCATTAACAATTGCTTCGGTACTTATTAGTGGAAACTGGTTTGTATACATATGGGCCGTAAATCATAACCATGTAATCGAAGCGAGTCTTGGGTATTATATTAATCCACTTATAAGTATTTTACTTGGTACGGTTGTTTTAAAAGAGAAGCTTAATTTTTGGCAATATGTTGCGGTTGGTTTAGCTGGATTAGGTGTTGTTATTTTAACAGTACGTTTCGGATCAATTCCATGGGTTTCTCTTTCACTTGCTTTTTCATTTGGATTATATGGATTAACGAAAAAATTATTAAATTACGACGCAACAATCGGGCTTACGATGGAAACGATGTTAGTGACGCCATTTGCACTTATATATTTGTTTATGACAGGAGTGCATGGTTTCGGTTCGTTCGGTTCTATTTCGGCAATATCAACGTTTCTTTTAATAGGTGCGGGTATTGTTACAGCATTACCACTCTTTTATTTTGCTAAAGGAGCACAACTTATTCCGCTCTATATGATAGGATTTTTACAATACATCGCGCCGACTATTAGTTTAATTTTAGGAGTGTTCGTTTTTGGTGAACATTTCACATCTACTCATATGATTGCGTTTTTTCTGTATATGGGTTGCTTTATTTGTCTTTTCAATGGCAAAAACAAAGTTTCTATTACAGAAACAACCGAAATTTATTAAAAATAAATCAGCAAAAGTATCATAATGCGTAGTATTTTCTACGCATTTTTCTTTATACTTATATTATATAGAAATTCCATTATAGTCAGTGAGGAGCTGAAAAACATGGAAACAATTTTACATAATGACCCGCTTATGGCCGCTGTAATTTCTTGGTTTTTAGCACAGTTAACGAAAGTTGTTTTTAAATTAATAAAAACAGGCGAGTTTGATTTTGCTAAGTTTTTCGCTTCAGGTGGAATGCCAAGTTCGCATGCTTCGACTGTTACTGCACTTGCTACAGGTGTCGGAGTGGTGGAAGGAGTGGAGAGTCCAATATTTGCGGTTGCCGCTATTTTTGCCATTATTGTTATGTACGATGCTTCAGGAGTAAGGCTTGCGGTAAGTAAGCAAGCGAAAATATTGAACGATTTCTTCCATGGTAGACAAACAGAATATAAAAAGTTAAATGAGCTCGTTGGACATACACCGTATCAAGTTGTTGTTGGTGCACTATTAGGAATTGTTGTCGGGGTTGGGTATTGTTTGTAAGCAGAATGTGTGTAATACACGTTCTGCTTTTCTTTGTTTTCATACATATTTAGCTAAGTTTTCGAATATCGTATACGGACTTAGAAAGGGTGGGTGAGCAGTGTGCTACTATACGACAAAGTGCGTGAGGAGATAGAGCGGAGAACGACTGCACTTCAAACGATGCAAAGGCGAGACGGAACGTGGCAATTTTGTTTTGAAGGAGCTCTGCTAACGGATTGTCACATGATTTTTTTACTCAAATTATTAGGGCGAAATGAAGAAATAGAACCGTTCGTGAAAAGGTTAGCATCTCTTCAAACAAATGAAGGGACTTGGAAATTATACGAAGATGAAAATGGAGGGAATTTATCCGCGACGATTCAAGCGTATGCTGCTTTACTTGCTTCGAAAAAATATTCGAAAGAAGATATGAATATGAGGCGAGCTGAAATGTTTATTAAGGAACACGGGGGAGTTTCTCGTGCACATTTTATGACGAAATTTTTATTAGCGATTCATGGAGAATATGAATTTCCTGCGCTTTTTCACTTTCCAACGCCAATCTTATTTTTACAAGATGACTCCCCTCTCAGTATATTTGGGCTAAGCAGCTCAGCGCGTATACATTTAATTCCGATGATGATTTGTATGAATAAGAGATTCCGTGTAGCGAAAAAGTTATTGCCAAATTTAAATCATATTGCAGGCGAGGGTGGACAATGGTTTCGAGAGGAGCGATCTCCGTTGTTTCAATCGTTTTTAGGTGATGTGAAAAAGGTAATATCTTATCCGCTTTCTTTACATCATAAAGGATACGAAGAAGTAGAGCGCTTTATGGAAGAACGTATAGATGAAAATGGAACATTATATAGTTACGCGAGTGCTACGTTTTATATGATTTATGCTTTGCTTGCATTAGGGCACTCTATTCAGTCTCCAATTATTGAGAAAGCTGTGGCGGGATTAAAATCTTATATATGGAAGATGGACAGAGGAAGTCATTTGCAAAATTCTCCTTCTACCGTATGGGATACCGCTTTACTTAGCTATTCATTGCAAGAAGCTAATGTAATAAAAGAAAATAAGATGATTCAAAAGGCGACGGAATATTTACTACAAAGACAACAAACTAAGAAAATGGATTGGAGTGTCCACGCACCGTCCATTATAGCTGGCGGCTGGGGATTTTCAGATGTGAATACAACGATTCCTGATATAGACGATACAACGGCTGCTCTTAGAGCGTTAGCACGAAGTAGAGGGAATAGTAAAGTAGATGGTGCATGGGATAGAGGCGTCGGATGGATAAAAGGATTGCAAAACAATGATGGAGGCTGGGGAGCTTTTGAACGAGGTGTAACGAGCCAGTTACTAGCGAATTTACCGATTGAAAATGCGAGTGATATGCTAACTGATCCGTCTACACCAGATATTACAGGTAGGGTGTTAGAGTTTTTCGGAACGTATGCGCCGAATGAATTATCTGAAGAGAAAAAAAGGAAAGCAGTCAAATGGTTAATGGATGTACAAGAGTCGAATGGATCATGGTATGGGAAATGGGGGGATATGCTATATATACGGTACATGGGCAGCGATGACAGGTCTACTTGCATTAGGAGTGCCCTCTACTCATCCATCGTTGAAAAAAGCAGCTTTATGGCTTGAACATATACAGCATACAGATGGAGGCTGGGGAGAATCATGTCAAAGTAGTGAGGAGAAAAAGTTTGTTTCTTTACCCTTTAGTACGCCATCACAAACAGCGTGGGCGCTTGATGCACTTATTTCTTACTATGATCAAGAAACACCAATTATTCGAAAAGGAATTTCATATTTGCTCGCGCAGTCTACTATGAATGAAGAATATCCTACTGGCACAGGGTTACCGGGTGGTTTTTATATTCGGTATCATAGTTACGGACATATATATCCGTTGCTTGCTTTGGCACATTATATAAAAAAAAATAAAAAATAAACCGAGAGTAGCTCTCGGTTTATTTTTCGGGTAGTAGGTCCCTGTTGAAAAGAATAAGGAACGTTGTAGTACCTTATTTTTCTGATGACTGGCGTTTTTGACGTGCATCAGCGGCATTGGCACGTGCGTTTGCTTCTAAGTCATTGTGGTCAGCGAGTTCGCGAGAGAACTCAACATCAATGCCATCAGCAGCTTTGTTTCGGTTTACATTTTTGTTTTTCATTCGACACAATCTCCTTGTGTTTTATCCCGCATAAACGGTTAGTAAAACTCCCACCTCAAAATTCAGATGGAATAAAGAAGCTAGGTGGGAGATTAACTGCCCGTAAATGCCCGATTGGTGAAGGCTAATAATCAGTGGGGGATGAACAAAAGCCCCACTGATTAAAGTTTCACTTTATGCGGCGTTGCAAAGTTAGTTTGACACAAATAGACTTTTTTATACAAAGAGGATTTGGAAAGCATAGAGCCGAAATATACAGTATAGCTAATAGAAATGGGGGATAGGGATGGACTTGTTAAATGGAAAAACAGCTGTTGTAACAGGTGCTGCGCAGGGAATTGGAAAAGAAATCGCACGAGTTTTTGCAAAACTAGGGGCTAAAGTATTAATTAGTGATGTAAATGAAGAGAAGCTACAAAAAACGACACGTGAGTTATCGGATGAAGGATATGAAGTGAGCTTATATCGATGTGATGTGAGCAATCAAAATGAAGCGAAGTCGTTAATTGAATATGCGGTTCAAAAATTTGGTACACTACATATTTTAGTGAATAACGCTGGGGTTACAAGAGATGCAATGTTACATAAGATGGAGAAGTCTGCTTGGGAGCAAGTATTACAAGTTAATTTAACAGGCGTTTTTTATTGTATGCAGCCAGCACTTCTTTATATGAGGCAACAAGGATATGGGCGTATTATTAATATATCTTCAATTAGTAGAGAAGGAAACATAGGGCAAGCAAATTATGCAGCTACAAAAGCGGGGGTTGTAGGTTTAACAAAAACAGCAGCGAAAGAGGTTGGGAGTTTTGGTATTACGTGTAATGCGATTTGTCCAGGATTTATGGATACTGATATGACAAAAACAATACCAGAAAAAGTAAAAGAGAAAATGGTTGGAGCGATTCCAGTTGGAAGAATTGGAACACCGGAAGACATTGCAAACGCAGCTGCCTTTTTAGCGTCAGATTATGCGTCTTATATTACAGGAGAGGTTCTAAATGTTAGCGGAGGGTTGCAGGTGTAAATGGATACATAACAAGAAAGAACCTGACCGAGTAGGTCAGGTTCTTTCTTGTTAATTTAAGTTAATCCACACGCTCTTCACTTCTGTATAGTTGTTCAGCGCATAAGATCCCATTTCGCGGCCAAGGCCAGATTGTTTAAATCCTCCAAATGGAGATGCTGCATCAAAGACGTTATAACAGTTCACCCATACTGTACCCGCACGTACTTTGCTTGCAATATAATGTGCAGTTTTTACGTTCTCTGTCCACACACCAGCCGCTAAGCCGAATTGTGATTTATTCGCACGATCAATTACTTCATCAATATCGTTAAACGGTAATGCAGAAATAACTGGACCGAAAATTTCTTCTTTAGCGATTGTCATCTCATCATTTACGTCAGCAAATATTGTTGGAGAAACGAAGTAACCTTGATCGAATGGTTTGTTTCCTCCGCAAAGTACTTCAGCACCTTCTGCAATGCCTTTTTCAATATAGCCCATTACACGTTTTTGCTGTTCTTCAGAAACGAGAGGTCCGATTGTAGTTTCTGGATTTAGACCAGCGCCTTGATTTAATTTTTTTGAATATAGAACAAGATCAGCCATGACATTATCGTACATTTTCTTTGGAATAAATAAGCGTGACCCAGCAGTGCATACTTGCCCTTGGTTAAACATAACGCCAGAAAGCGCACCTGGAATCGCTCGAGATAAGTCAGCGTCAGGTAAAATAATGTTTGGTGATTTACCACCAAGTTCTAATGTAACGCGTTTTAATGATTCAGATGCTTGTCTCATAATTTGTTTACCGACTGGAGTAGAACCTGTAAATGCAATTTTATCAACGAGTGGATGATTAACGAGAGCTTGTCCAGCTGATTCACCGAATCCAGGAACGATATTAATAACGCCTTTCGGGAATCCAGCTTCTTCAATTAATTCAGCTAAGTATAGGGCGGATAGTGGAGTTTGTTCTGCAGGTTTTAAAACGATTGTACATCCTGTTGCAAGGGCTGCACCCATTTTCCACATTGCCATAAGAAGTGGGAAGTTCCAAGGGATAATTTGACCGACAACACCAACAGCTTCATGGCGTGTATAGTTAAAATATTCACCAGAAACAGGGATTGTTTGACCAACGATTTTTGTAGCCCAGCCAGCGTAATAGCGCATATGCTCAATTGCAAGTGGTACGTCTGCTGCCATTGTTTCACGGATTGGCTTTCCGTTATCTAACGTTTCGAGCTGTGCAAGCTCTTCTTTATGCTCTTCCATTAAATCAGCAAGCTTGTACATAAGGCGGCTTCGTTCAGCGGTGCTCATGCGTGACCAAGGACCTTCATCGAAAGCCATTCGAGCAGCTACAACAGCTTTATGAATGTCTTCGCGACCAGCTTCAGCAACGATAGCGAGAGTTTCGCCAGTTGCTGGGTTAGGAGTTTTGAATGTTTTTCCGGAAGCGCTTTCGATAAATGCTCCGTTCACATATAGTTTCTTTGTGCCTTGAAGAAATTTCTCTACCTTTTCATGAAGATTTACAGCTAGTTGACTCATTGTATAACCCCCTTGAAAATATAATTTAAACGCAGTACGAGACGGCGTTTATTCCGAAATCAAGGATGTGGGAACTAGATGAAAAGCCTCTACTTTAAAATCATAAATAATAAATGCTGAAAATTCAAATTTCATTTATGTTACAACTGTAAAAAATATGTAACGATACATTGTATTCTATACAATTACAAAAAATCCTGCGCGTTTTTGTTTTCTAGTAGGAAAAACTAGAAGAACAGTGGTACAATTATACATCGTGAGAGGGGGGAGAAAATGAAGAATTATCATGATGATCCGCGCTTTCGAGTTGCCCATAGAGAAGCGTTAATTGGTCTTGGATTAGCTATTATTAATTTTATAATATGGTATGGATTTGCTTATGGGCTTGGAAGTAAGGATCCGAGTGAATATACATATGTATTAGGTTTTCCAGCATGGTTTTTTTATAGCTGTATCGTTGGATTTATCGTAATGGTTATTTTGCTTAGTTTAGTTGTTCGTTTTGTATTTAAAGATATTTCACTCGATGAGGAAGAAAAAAGTGAGGAATGATAGATGAATTGGTATGTAATAATTCCAATGATAATTTCTTTTATCGTTGTGTTTTTAATCGGTGTATACGCATCAAGACGTGTACAAGCAACTGCTAATAATAAATTTTTACAAGAATATTTTCTTGGTGGACGTGAGCTCGGCGGCTTATTATTAGCTATGACAATGATTGCTACGTACGGTAGTGCAAGTAGCTTTATCGGTGGGCCTGGTATTGCTTACAATATGGGACTTGGATGGGTGCTATTATCAGCGATTCAAGTTGTAACAGGATATATCGTTTTAACGGTTATCGGTAAAAAGTTTGCTATTATCGCTAGGAAGATGGAAGCAATTACGCTTATTGATTATTTAAAGGGAAGGTACAATAATAAAGCGGTAGTTGTTCTTTCTGCGTTATGTATTATAATCTTTTTGTTCTCAGCAACAGTAGCCCAGTGGGTTGGCGGCGGACGATTAATTGAGTCACTAACAGGACTTTCTTATACAACGGCACTATTTTTATTTACATTTTCTGTACTTGTGTACGTGCTAATTGGTGGATTTCGTGCAGTTGCTTTATCAGATACGTTATTAGGAATCATTATGTTAGTCGGAACAACAATCATTTTAATTGCTACTGTCATTGCTGGTGGTGGAGTTGAAAAGATTATGCAGGAACTCATTCAAATTAATCCGAATTTAATTACACCATTTGGAGCAGATGGCAGTTTAACGAAATCATATGTGACATCGTTTTGGATTTTAATTGGAATCGGAGTCGTTGGATTACCACAAATTAGCGTGCGTGCTATGTCTTATAAAAATTCAAAAGCTATGCATCAAGCGCTTATCATTGGGACGATTGTCGTTGGTACAATTATGATTGGTATGCATTTAACTGGTGTATTTGCACGAGTAGTACTTCCTGGTATAACGGTACCAGATAAAGTGATGCCGCTACTCGCGATGGAAGTGTTACCACCTTGGCTAGCTGGAGTTTTCTTAGCTGCACCAATGGCAGCGATAATGTCTACAGTAAACTCATTACTTTTACTTGTAAGTTCGTCAATTATTAAGGACATATATGTGAATTACATAAATAAAGATGCAGCAGATAGTACGATAAAGAAAGGTAGTCTTTTGATTACTGGTATCGTAGGATTACTCGTATATGCTGCAGCTATTAAGCCGCCAGATTTTTTAATATGGTTAAATTTATTTTCCTTCGGTGGTTTAGAAGCGGCGTTCATTTGGCCGATTGTACTAGGTTTATATTGGAGAAAGGGAAATGCAACTGGAGCACTCGCTTCCATTTTAGTTGGGGTAGGCTCATATATGTGTATTCATCTTTTCTATCCAAACCCGTTCGGTATACATACAGTTGTCTTCCCAATCTGCTTTGCATTTATTGCTTACATCATTGGCAGTATGGTTACTATGAAGAAAAACGTCTAGATAAGATGGAGAACGCAGTCCGTATAGGGCTGCGTTTTTTCGTATGAATTTATTCTTTTTTATTCTGTATATCCATGACTATTCATAAATTAATAACAACTGAGGGGATGGAGTTGAGGTCGATGAAAAAAGTGTTGTTTTTGGGAGACCCGGGAATTGATGACTCTTTAGCCATCATGTATGGAATTATGCATCCTGATGTTGATATTGTTGGTGTTGTAACAGGATACGGGAATGTAACGCAAGAAAAAGCAACGACTAATGCGGCATATTTATTGCAAATGGCGGGAAGGGAAGATATACCTGTTATTAATGGTGCGAAAATCCCTTTATCCGGGGATTTTGTGACGTATTACCCGGAGATTCATGGGGCAGATGGCTTAGGTCCTATTAAACCGCCAAAAGCATTTTCACCTAATATAAAACCTTTTTGTGCATTTTTTGATATTCTTGAAAAGTATAAAGGTGAATTAATCATTGTTGATGCTGGCAGATCAACGACACTAGCGACAGCATTTATTTTAGAAAAACCGATGATGAAGTATGTGAAAGAGTATTATATAATGGGCGGTGCTTTCTTAATGCCTGGTAATGTTACACCGGTCGCGGAGGCGAATTTTCATGGTGATCCCATTGCGTCGCAATTAGTTATGCAAAATGCCAAGAATGTGACATTAGTGCCACTTAACGTTACATCTGAAGCTATTATTACGCCGGAGATGGTAAAGTATATTACGAAACACTCTAAAACAAGTTTTAATAAGTTAATTGAACCGATATTTACGTATTATTATAAAGCTTATAAAAAGTTAAATCCAAAAATAACAGGTAGTCCAGTACATGACGTTGTTACAATGATGGTAGCGGCAAATCCATCTCTTTTAGATTACGTGTATCGCCGTGTTGATGTCGATACGGTTGGAGTTGCAAAAGGAGAAAGTATCGCTGATTTTCGCCCGCAACCTGATGCGAAAGCATTGAAAAATTGGGTGAGAATTGGTTGGTCATTACATTATAAAAAGTTTCTTGAAGATTTCGTGAAAATTATGACGTAGACATAATAGGAGCATACAAGTTAAAATAATGGAGATGATTATTTAAATAATCATCTCCATTATTTTGTTTTTAAGAGATAAATAGAGAAGAGTTACACAATAGGAGAGGAATTTTACTTGAAAAAAACTATAGTATGCGCAGTGATTGTGGGTATTTTCGTTTTGTTAATCTCGGGTAACTTTTTAGTGAAAAAAGTGTGGAGTTCAAATAATGATGATGCACAGTATATAGCATCTTTTATTGAAGAACATAAAGATGAAAAAAATAGCGCTCTTCTAGTAAAGAGAAATGATAAAGTTGTGTATTCTGTAAATCCAGATGTTGTATTGCCAGTTGCTAGTACGATGAAGTTAATTGTGGCGCTTGAATATACGAAACAAGTTACAGAGGGGAAAATCGACCCGTCTAGTTTCGTTTCAATTAATGATGTGAATCGTTATTATGTGCCGAATACAGATGGTGGTGCACAAGACAGATGGCAAAGTTATTTGCAAAAAAAAGAAAAAATAACTGAAGGGGCAGTCTCTTTAGAGGAAGTTGCAAAAGGTATGGTTAAGTTCAGTTCAAATGCGAATACTGAGTACTTAATGGAAGTGTTAGGATTAGATAACATTAATCGTAATTTACAAAGTTTATCGCTTCCTGCACATCAACCGTTATTTCCGATCGTTTCATCTTTATACATTCCGGGATATTTGCATAAAGAACTACATGTTCCAAAATATAAAATAGAGAAAAAGTTAAAAGAAATGTCTCAAGAGCAATATCGAGAGTATGCGATGATTATTCATGAACGCTTAAAAAAGAAGGGCCCATTATTACAGAAGGAAATTCCTCTTTATTTGGAAGAACGTTACGACAAAATTTGGTCGGATAGATTGCCGGCTGCTTCTGCAAACGATTATATGGTATTGCTTCAAAAGGCAAATCATAAAGGTGGCTTGACAGAAGCAGAAGAAAAAGTGTGGGCGGATATCGTTGAAACGGATATGAGTGCCAAGAAATATCGTAAAACATTTAGACACGCGGGGCAAAAGAATGGTTATACACCATGGACAGTTACAAAAGCGGTTTATGCAATGGATAAACGCGGGAACTGTACAGAAATTGTATTTTTAGCAAATAATTTAAATGAAGATGACAGTGCTGAAATACGTAAACATTTAGCAAATTTACACTTCCAAGTGTTGCAAAGTGATAAGTATGATGCGACTTTTATTAAATAAACTCGGTGCTATGAGCGCCGAGTTTATTTTTATTCCGTAAACGACCGATTGGTGAAGGCTAATAATCAGTGGGGGATGAACCACCCACTGATTAAAGTTTCACTTTATGTACAAGCACTTTTTAGCTATCGCTGGGTATGATGGGTAGTAATACTTAGGCGAAAGGGGAAAAGGTGATGAAACAGAGTAAAGAAGAGTTTATTAAAAATGAAGGCGCTGATTTCCCTGGGAAAACATATGTAGACTGTGTACTACAGCATGTATTTGATTTTCAGCGTAATTATTTATTGAAAGATATGTTTCAAGTGCATAGGGCACATATTATTATGTTAACTGAAGAAAAGTTAATGAAAAGAGAAGAAGCGAAAGTTATATTAACAGCACTTAAAAAGGTAGGGGCAATTCCAAAGGATCAGTTGCTATATACAGAGCAACATGAAGATCTTTTTTTCTTAGTTGAACATTTACTTTCTCAAGAAGCAAAGTGTGAATTTGTCAGTAATATGCATATCGGTAGGAGTAGAAATGATATGGGGGTAACGATGTATCGCATGAGTTTGCGGCAATATGTATTACGGTTAATGGAACATCATTTATTGCTGCAAGAAAGTATGCTGGAGCTCGCTGAGGAACATATGGGAACAATTATGCCTGCGTATACACATACACAACCAGCGCAACCAACAACATTTGGTCATTATGTTTTAGCAATTTACGATACGATGCAAAGAGACTTAGAACGAACGAGAAAAGCGTATCATTTTGTAAATCATTCTCCCATGGGGGCAGCTGCCCTTTCTACAACAAGTTTCCCGATTAAGCGAGAGCGAGTGGCACAGCTACTGGGATTTACAAATGTAATTGAGAACTCATATGATGCTGTCGCTGGAGCGGATTATTTATTAGAAGTTAGTTCGTTGCTAATGGTTATTATGACGAACACGAGTAGATGGATTCATGATTTTTTACTATTAGCGACGAAAGAATACGATGGGATTACTGTAGCGAAGCCATATATACAAATAAGTAGCATTATGCCGCAAAAACGAAATCCTGTTTCAATTGAACATGCACGCGCTATTACGAGTAGTGCTTTAGGGGAAGCCTTTACTGTATTTCAAATGATTCATAATACACCATTTGGCGATATTGTCGATACGGAGGATGACTTGCAGCCGTATTTATATAAAGGAATCGAAAAGGCCATTCGTGTTTTTTGTATTATGAACGCAGTTATTCGAACGATGAAGGTAGAAGCGGAAACGTTAAAAAATCGTTCATATAAACACGCGATTACGATTACAGATTTCGCAGATGTTTTAACAAAGAACTATGAAATACCATTCCGGCATGCACATCATGCAGCAAGTACGATTGCGAATATGTCTATGCAGCAGAAGAAAGAATTACATGAATTACATTTCAAAGAAGTAAATATGTACTTGCAAGAAAAGTTAAGAGTAAATTTATTAGAAGAAGAGTGGAAAGAAATTATATCACCAGAAGCTTTTATTCAAAAAAGAAATGTATATGGTGGTCCGAGTAAAAAAGAGATGGAGCGTATGATTCAAAAACGAAAAGAATCTTTTCGAAAAGAAGAAGAGATATTTGAGAAGGAAAAGAAGAGAGTTTTGCATGCTGAAAATGATTTGAACACATTAGTTTCAAATATTATTGAATCGTAAAAGGAGGATTTAATGAATTAATCGCCAATACTTAATTAAAATATAAATCGAGGGAAGAGATTGTCGATGATTCAATTACACGTATATGAAGAGGTTCTCCGTTTTAAAGAAGATGTTACATCATTTTTAGAAAAGAATGAGCAGGCAAATAATTTAATATTAGGCGTTTTACAAGTTGTTCAAGAACCGATATTTATGGCGGTAGCGAAACGAGGAGAAGAAGTTACGATTGTATTTCTTCAAACTGTGGAAAGACAAATGATTGTTGCAACTTCTGAAATTGCGGAAGAGGATATAGTGGAACTTGCAAAGGAGTTAACGAAAGTATATCCAGATATTCCTGGTTTCATTGGCAATAAGAAAGTCATAAAGAAGTTAGCTGAAGAGATTGCGATATTAGAACAGAAAAAAATTGTAGTTGGAATGGAGCAAGGTGTATATGAATTAAAACGAGTAAAGAAGAAGTGGAACAAGGATGGGATTTTTCGTACGATAAATAGTGATGAGCTACCATTAATAGAAAAATGGATATATCAATTTTGCGAAGACGTGAAGTTACCTACTACGAAAGAGGAAGCGAAACAAACCGCGCATACATTAATAACTACCAACCGTCTATTTGGTCTGGAGGTTGGCGGGAAATTAGTCTCTGTAGCTGCAAAAACAAGACCAACTACAAATAATATAACAGTTAATTTCGTATATACGCCGAAAGAAGAACGGAAAAAAGGGTACGCATCAAATTGTGTAGCTGCACTTAGTCAACGTATGTTAGATGAAGGTTACAAAACAACGACATTATATACTGACCTGGCAAATCCAACATCGAATAAAATTTATCAAGAAATTGGTTATGAAGAGATTATGGAGTCTGTACTTATATTTTTAGAGAAGTAGAATGAAAAGGCACACTAGTATAGCGTGCCTTTTTGTTATTCATCAATTCGAATTACCTCACCTTGCGGGAAGTCCTCTGTTTCTAGTAAGCTACGAATTGCCTTTGCAACATATTCGGGTAACAGTAGCTTTCCTTCTTCTTTTAATGCGATGAATCGGTCTAAATTTATGAAGTCTTCTTTATTTGTTTCACGAATTTGAGCTTGCATATTTGTATCAACGACACCAGGTGCAAAAGCGACGATTTTTACTGGATATTCTTTTTCTTTTTCTTCGGTCGCTACACACTGTGTAAACATATTTACGCCAGCTTTCGTTGTACAATAAGCTCCCCATCCGAAATAAGGATTTTTTCCTGCGCCAGATGAAATGTTTATAACACGTTTATCTACTTTCCAATCTTTCGTATGTTTCATGAAAGTGGAGGTAAGAATCATAGGTGCAAGTAAATTAATTTGAACGTTCGTAATGAACAGTCCGCTCTCAGCTTTTTCAATTGGTTTCATAGGTGCAACTGTGCCAGCGTTATTAATTAAATGAATAGATGATACAGCCTCTTCATTAATAGATGAAATGATTTCGTTAAAGTTAGTTTCTAAATTATGTACATCTTGAAGATCTAAGGAATGGAAAATGCAATTGCTGTTATTTTGCTCTGCAAGTTTAGTAAGCTCTTTATTTTCTCTTCTAGAAATAGAGATGACCGTTGTATTTTCTTCTAGCAATTGCGTGGCAATTGCCTCACCTAAACCTTGTGAAGTTCCTGTTACGATAACGTAGCGCATAGTTTTATAAACCCCTCTCGTATGTGCGGAATTTTGTTGGACAACGTACGTTGCATAGTTTGTCTACATTTTATAGTATAGAGCACTTTTTACTATAAATGAAATGAGATGATTATGTGCCTTTTATGAATCGCTTTACGACAACTGTAACTGGTGCCGTCACGTTTACTGGGAACACGTTGGGGTTAAGTCCTACATCACCTGCACCAAACAATAACTTCGGTACGATTGATGTGTTCACAACGATAAATACATCGCTTCAAGTACCTGGATTCCCGGCAGGAAAAACGAATGACTGGCCATTAAATTCTTCAAGTGCAATTTTGAACCTTCCAGCAGGGAGTAGTGTTTTATACGCAGAACTAGTGTGGGCTGGCACATACAGGACTGATACTGAGGATGTTACTGCATTTTTAAATGATAATATTTCGTTTACAACACCAGCAGGAACATTTTCTGTTGCACCAGATCCTGCAACGGCGCAGCAAGGTTCAGTTGGGAACCAGTTTTATTATGTTCGCTCTGCTAATGTAACGAATCTTGTTAATGTAGGTGGAGCAGGAACATATACAACGGGTGCTGTACCGGCTACAAGGACTTCTGCTGATCCAACAGTCAGTCGTTCAGCTGGTTGGACGCTTGAGGTAGTTTATCAAAATGCAAGTTTACCTCTTAGGAATTTGTCAGTGTATGCAGGGCAAGAAATCATCGATGCTTCATCACCACCAGTTGATGCTATTATTTCAGGTTTTGCAACGCCGTCTACGGGAACTGTTACAGGAAGAGTACTTGTAACTGCTCAAGAAGGTGATTCTAACATTGTTGGAGACCAACTTCGCTTTGGGCCGAACGCTAATGCTACAGTTGCATTATTCGGACCGAGAAACCCCGCAAATAATTTTTTTCAGTCACAAATTTGTAATGACAGCGGAAATTTAGATACAACAGGCACATTTGGAGATTTGAATCAGCCTTTAGGAATCGCGTTAGCCGTTCGAAGACAAGGATGGGATATTACGAATGTAGATGCCTCATCATCATTAATAAACAATCAAACGTCAGCGACGGTTCGTTTCGTTACAAATGGAGATGGATATGCTGCAGCTGGTTTTGGGGTTCAAATTGATGCGACGGGGCCAATTATTAACCCTGTTAAATCGGTTGATAAAACAGTGGCAGCAGTTGGAGATATTCTCACATATACGATTACCGTTCCAAATACAGGGACGGGAAGTGCAGATAACGTTGTATTACAAGACAGTATTCCGAATGGAACGACATTTATAGCCGGCAGTGTGACAGTAGGAGGAGTAACGCAGCCGAGTGCGAATCCAGCTAGTGGAATAAATTTAGGTACAATCCCAAATAACGCTCAAAGAATTGTTACATTTCAAGTGAGAGTTACGTCATTCCCAAATCCAAATCCAATTTCCAACCGTGCAATGGTATCTTACCAATTCCGTCCTTTCGTCGGAAGTCCTCCTATCACAAGTACAGCTTCTTCAAATACAGTACAGACGACGGTAAACCGTGCAAATCTTAGTTTGCAAAAATCTGTAGATCTACAGACCGCAACACTTAATGACGTATTAACGTACACAGTTAATGTGACGAATAATGGGAATGTTGCTGCAAACAACGTTATTTTTGTTGATAGTATCCCTGCAGGAACAACATTTGTCGCAAACAGCGTTACGGTAAACGGAGTAGCACGTCCAGGAGCGAATCCAGCAAGTAGTATTAATCTTGGAAGTATTAATGCTTTGCAAACGACTGTAGTACGCTTTCAAGTTCGAGTAACATCGAGTCCTCTTGTAAATCCAATTCCAAATCGTGCGAGTGTCACATTTAACTTTACTCCAGTGCCTGGTCAACAACCAGTTTCAGGGCAAGCGACAAGTAATACTGTATTTACTACTATTAATATAGCTGATATAAGAACGAGAAAAACAGTGGATAAAGCTTTTGCAACGGTTAATGATGTTCTTACGTATACAGTTACAATTGAAAATATCGGAAATGTACTTGCGACAAATGTTACTTTTCAAGATCCAATCCCAATTGGAACGACTTTTATCCCAAATAGTGTAACTGTTGATGGAGTTTCGCAACCTGGAGCAAATCCAGCGGCTGGGTTTACAGTAGCAAATATATCTCCCAGTGGAAGTAGGGTAGTGACTTTTCAAGTACGAGTGACATCAACGCCATCAGGAGGTACGATTGCGAATCGCGGAAATGTATCTGCTAATTTCGTCGTTATTCCGAATCAGCCGCCAGTAACGATTAATAGACAAACGAATACAGTTGTAACACAAGTTAATACAGGTGGTTTAAATGTAATAAAAGAAGTAAATACAGCTCAAGCGGCAGTAGGAGATACTTTAACGTACACGATTGCTGTTCAAAATACAGGAAACGTTCCGTTAACAAATGTGTTTTTCCAAGACACTATTTCTTCCGCTGTTTCATTTGTTGCAAATTCTGTAACGATTAATGGAGTACCGCAAAGTGGATTGAATCCGAATACAGGATTTTCTCTTCAAAATATTCCTGCGGCTCAAACCGTTGTAGTCACATTTGACGTATTAATTGTACAGGATCCAGAAAATGAAGATATTTTAAATAGTGCAACTGTATCCGCAAGTTTTCAAGTGAATCCGAGTGAACCACCAGTTACTATTACTGTTCCGAGTAACGTCGTGAATACGACAGTACAAACAGGGAGCTTTGAAGTTATAAAATCTGTGAATACGAGTGTTGCAACGGTAGGGGATGTGTTAGTATATACAATCGAAATAATTAATGCAGGTAGTGTACCAGCTACAAATGTATTTTTCCAAGATTCAATTCCGCAAGGGACATTATTTATTGAAAATAGTGTATTGGTTAATGGTGTTTTACAAGAAGGGGCTGATCCAGAACTTGGATTCCCATTAAATAATTTGCCTACTGGTGCGAGTGTAATTGTTACGTTTGAAGTATTAATTGATGAAATTCCCCAAGGAAATAATGTCGTAAATAATGCGAATGTAACTGGAGATTTCCTTGTAAATCCAACAGAGCCACCGATTACTGTAACAGTACCAAGTAATACTGTTATGACAGTGGTGAATTCTTCAGGGTTAAATGTGAGGAAAAATGTAAATGCAAGTGAAGCTGGTAAAGGAGATACGCTAACATATACAGTTACTATACAAAATAGTGGAACAGTAGCAGCGACAAATGTATCATTCCTTGATCCGATTCCATCTGGAACAACGTTTGTAGCGAATAGTGTAACGATAAATGGAACGCCCCAACCAGGTTTAAACCCAACAACTGGATTTCCACTTGCTAATATTCCAGTAGGAGGGATGGTAACGGTCACTTTTCAAGTGTCAATCACAAGTGTGCCAATGAATAGAGTACTTCCGAATAATGCAAATGTAACTGCGGATTTTCAAGTAAGTCCTTTGCAGCCACCGATTACAATTGTAACGATTAGTAATATAGTCGTGACGCGAGTGAATGTAGGTTCAGTTAATGTAATAAAGAGTGTAAATACATCACAAGCAGGTATAGGAGATACGTTAACATATACGATTCGTGTTCAAAATACAGGAACTGTTCCTGCCACAAATATTATTTTTCAAGATCCAATCCCATCTGGAGCTACATTTGTAGCGAATAGTGTCACGATAAATGGAGTCGTTCAGCAAGGTGCGGACCCTATGAAAGGTTTTCCAGTTACAAATATTCCAGTCGGGCAAACCGCTACAATTACGTTTCAAGTTAAAGTGACGATTGTTCCAAGCGGAGGGAATATAAGAAATCAATCGAATGTTACTGCAAGTTTCCTTATAAATCCGGCAGGGCCTCCTATAACGAATGTTACGAATAGTAACTTTGTAGTGACACAAGTAAATACAGCACAGTTAAATATGCAAAAATCTTCATCTGTACAACAAGCTGCACTTGGAGAAACTTACACGTATTCTGTTGTCATTCGGAATAACGGCACAGTACTAGCGACGAATGTTTCTTTCATTGATCCAATTGCTCTAGAAACAACATTTGTAGCAAATAGTGTAACGATAAATGGAACGCCACAACCTGGGTTTGATCCAAATGTTGGTTTTCTGATTCCTAATATTGCAGCTGGGACATCATTGACTGTAACGTTCCAAGTTACAGTAGTTGCGCCATCCCCGCGCGGAGCAGTATTAAATACGGCATCTGCTACAGCCACGTTCTTATTAAATCCTTTACAACCACCTGTAACAACGACAAATTCAAGTAATACGACAGTAGTTACAATACCGTTACCTCCTCCTGGTGAAGTAACAGCAACAAAAACAGTTGACGTTGCAACTGGAACAGTTGGGGATGTATTAACGTATACCGTGTTAATTTCAAATGTAGGAATTATACCTGTTACAGATGTGTTCTTCCAAGATGTCATACCAGAAGGGACGACATTTGTAGAAGATAGTGTAACGATAGATGGGGTGCAGCAACTGGATTTAAATCCAGAAATAGGATTTGCAGTTACGCCATTATTAATTAATGGCGGAAGTATTGAGGTAACGTTCCAAGTGACGATTACAGAAATTCCAGATAATGAAGTCATATTAAATGATGCAGACGTTACATTTACTTCGCAACCAAACCCGCAAGAACCACCGATTACGGAAACGATATTAACAAATTTAGTCGTTACGACGATTAATATAGCGTTTATTTTTCCGTTAAAACTAGTAGATAAAGAAGTAGCGACTGTAGGAGAAATTTTAACGTATGATGTATTGATTTTTAATCTCGGAACAGTGCCAGCGACGAATGTTCAATTTATCGATACGACTTCTTCTGGTGTAAAATTTGTACCGGGAAGTGTGAGCATAAATGGAGTACCAGAACCAGGATTAGATCCTTTTATCGGTTTTACAGTTCCAAATATACCTGTAGATGATTTTGTGCTTGTCACATACCAAGAGATGGTAACGATCATCCCTCAAGGTGGAACAGTTGTAAACTTTGTAGATGTTACAGCGACATTTGTTGTAAGTGAGACAGAGCCGCCTATTACTGAGACAACGACAAGTAATACGACATTAACAGAAATAAATGAAACTGGTTTGAATGTTTTAAAATCAGTAAGTCAGCCAATTGTTGCAATAGGCGATACAATCACATATACAACAGTAGTTCAAAATACAGGGACAGTGGTAGCAACGAATGTTCAATATAGTGATATATTACCTTCGTCTATAATGTTTGTACCGAACAGTGTAGCGATAGATGGTGTGTCACAACCTGGATTCAATCCTAATAATGGATTCTCGCTTCCAGATATAAATCCAGGGGAAAGTGTAGAAGTCACATTCCAAGTAACAGTTGTCAGTGTTCCATCAAACGGAACGATTGCCAATACGGCAAATGTGACTGGAAGCTTTATATTAGTACCAGGAGAACCACCAGTTGTAGTAAATCAGCCAAGCAATACAACACTCATAACTGTAAATAGAGGACGATTTAATGTTATAAAACAGGTGAACAGGGCTGCGACTCTCGTTGGCGATGTATTAACGTATACAGTGCAAATAACGAATACGGGAACAGTAACAGCTAACAATGTTCAGTTTATTGATATGATTTCAGTAGGGGCGTCATTTGTCCCAAATAGTGTAACGATAAATGGAGCCCTGCAACCAAACTTAAATCCGATTACTGGCTTTGGAGTTGGAGATATACTCGTTGGAGAAACGGTAATAGTGACGTTTCAAGCGACAGTTACAAACATCCCGTCATCAGGAACAATTACGAATGTTGCAAACATAACAGGAAGTTTTACTTTAGTACCAGGAGAACCACCAGTTGTAGTAACAGAGCCGAGTAATACGACAATAACAAGGGTAAATAGAGGGCGATTCAATGTTATAAAAACTGTCAACAAACAGGCGACACGATTAGGAGATACGTTAACGTATAGTGTGCAAGTTACAAATACAGGAACGGTAACAGCGACAAATGTACAATTTATTGACGTTCCATCACTTAGTTTAAAATTCGTTGCAGGGAGTGTACAGATAAATGGGATTCCGCAAGTAGGTTTAGATCCTTTTGTAGGCTTTTCATTACCGGATCTCCCAGTAGGAGTTAGTGTCCTCATAACGTTTGAAGTAACTGTAATCTTAATCCCGCCTTCTAATAGCATTATGAATTCGGCGAGTGTAACGGGTAGTTTTGAACTTATTCCAGGAGAACCACCGTTTACAATTACGAGTTCAAGTAATACGACAGTAACTCCAGTAAATAGAGGTAGTTTAGATATGCTAAAAGAAGTAGATCATCCAATTGTTGGAGTAGGAGAAACGGTAACGTATACTGTTCGTATATTAAATACTGGTACGGCTGATGCGATGAATGTTCAATTTATAGACGTGTTATCTCAGGAAGCTGATTTTGTCCCAAATAGTGTAACGATAAATGGAATACCACAGCCGGGGTTAAATCCACAGATTGGATTTACGATACCAGATATCCCAGTCGGTGAAACGGTGATTATAACATATGAAGCTACGATTACAAGTTTTCCTGATGGTGGTACGGTAGTGAACGTTGCTGGGGCATTAGCAGAATATATTTTAGTACCAGGAGAGCCACCAGTTACAGTGATGGACACAAGTAATACAGTTATTGTAACGGTAAATACTGCAATTTTGTTTGTTGCAAAAGGAGCAAACTTTGAAGTAGCGATGGTAGGAGATGTTATCACTTACGGAATTGCTGTTATAAATGATAGTACAGTTCCTGTGACGAATATTATTTTAACAGACATCATTGACCCAAATACGTTATTTATAAATGGCACGGTAACAGTAAATGATATACCTTTTCCATTTGCCAATCCGAATACCGGTATCCCTTTAGGTAATTTTCAGCCAAATGATGCAGCGATTATTAATTTCCAAGTTGTAATAACAGGAGGGCAAATAAATAATTTAGTTACAAATACAGCTACAGCGAATGGGCTTGCAACTGTAAATCCTAATGAGCCGCCAGTAGTAGTTGAAGGCGATAGTAATACAGTCGTTATCCCGTTTATTCCTCAAAATGTTTCAACAACAGTCGTAAAAACGGCAGATCTTCAATCAGCAACGATAGGCGATGTCATTACGTTTACGACAGTTATTACGAATACGGGGGATACAGCGATACAAAATATTCGTTTTCAAGATATGTTAGATAGTAGTTTTCGATTTGTTCCTGGAAGTGTAACTGTTGATAATACGCCAGTGCCAAATGTAAGCCCAGTATCAGGGTTTCTTATAGGAAGTTTAAATCCAGGTGAAGCACGGACAGTTTTGTTCCAAGTAACAGTTCAGAGTGCACCAAGTGGTTCAGGGAATTATGTTAATCAAGCGAGTATTCGCTTCGAACATCAAGTAGGCACAGTATTGCCACCTGTTACACAAATAATAGATAGTAACATAGTTGTCATTCCATTTGTTCCAACGATAGAACAAATTTGTGAAACAAACTTTAATTGTTTAGACAAAATTCCATTTCACTGTTCACCGTGTAATCAGTTGCAAATAAATAAAAAATAAACACAAAAAGAGCATCCTGAAAGAATAGGATGCTCTTTTTGTTTAGATCAAGTAGCTTCTTCTTCGGGAGAAGTGAAAAATTCGTTGACTTTGTTGGAGAGTAGAAATGGAATAGCTCCTTTTATAACGGAAATGTCCCAGTCCCACCATGCAAGGTTTTCTAGTTTTTCAATGATTTCTTGCGAGAAACGATATCGAACTAGTTTGGCAGGATTACCAGCGACGATTGCATATGGAGGTACGTCTTTTGTAACAACACTCTTGGCCCCGATAATGGCCCCGTTACCAATTGTAACACCAGATAAAATGCAGGATTGATAACCAATCCATACATCATTGCCGACTACGATATCACCTTTTGAAGAAGGATGACCAGTAATGTGTGCTCCTTCTTCGAAGAGGACATTAAATGGATAAGTTGTTATCCAATCAGCACGATGTTCACCGCCAAGTACGAAAACGACTTCTTCTCCTAATGAACAAAACTTACCTATTTTTAATTTTGTTTCATCATTCCAAGAAAAAATAATAGGGCCTACTTTACTGTAAGTATAATCACCGATATCATATTTATTATATTCAGGTTTTTGATTTAAATATAACATACCAATTTTAGCATCCTCTCTAAAGAAAGTAATGGATATGGAACATTATATGCAAGGTGAAGTAAGGCGAACTATGTTGTATGAAATAGTAATGTGCAAAAATGTTAGTAGACAAGATGAATAAAAGGGAGTGGAATGTATGAGACACGAAATGGGATTATATAATAAACCTTTTCAGTCAATTCAATCAGGAAAAAAAGTATATGAAGTACGCTTATACGATAAAAAACGTCAACTTATAAAACAAGAAGATGAAATTGTATTTACGAACCTTACGACAGCAGAAACGATGGCTGTAAAAGTAACGGAGATAAAACGATACGAAAGCTTTAAAGCAATGTACGAACAAATTGATAAAAAATTATTTGATTGTGAAGAACTTAGTATAAAAGAAATGTTAGAAAGTACATACGAAATATATACGAAAGAACAAGAAAATGAATGGGGAACAGTTGCGATTGGTGTTGAGGTAATAAAGTGAGAAGAAATCGCGGTGCAGCTATTATTGTACAGGACGGTAAAATCGCTCTTATAAAACGTGTTCGAGAAGGTGAGGTGTATTTTGTTTTTCCAGGTGGGGGAATTGAAGAAGGAGAAACACCTGAAGAAGCAACGAAGCGAGAGGTTTACGAAGAATTAGGGATACATATACAAATGGGGCACCTTATTGCAACGGTGGAGTATAACGGTACCGAGTATTATTATGATGCCCATATTATAGATGGAATTTTTGGAAGTGGTAAAGGTGAGGAATTCAAACGGAAAGATAGAGGAAGCTATATTCCTTTATGGATGCCGGTAAATGAATTGGAAAATGTAAATATAAAACCTTATGAAGTGGTTGGAAGTATCTTCGATTATTATATAAGATAAGGTCTGACAACATACAAAAAAAACCATTGACATAGCCTTCTGATTTAAGTATTGTATTCGAGTATGTTTATAATCAGGAGGTTTATATGAGCAATCAAACTACTACACATCATGTGAAAATGACAACAGCAGATCCATCTGGAATCGGTCTATTTGGATTAGCGATGGTAACACTTGTAGCATCATCTCAAAAGTTAGGCTTAACAGATGGCGTTTCACTTGTATTACCATGGGCAATCTTTTTAGGAGGATTTGCACAAATCTTTGCATGCATTCACGATGCAAAGCATAACAATACGTTCGGTACAACAGCATTTGGTGCGTACGGCCTATTTTGGTTAGGTGTTGGAATGACTTGGTTAATTCAACTTGGAGTATTTGGCGAAAAATTAGCCCAAACTGCAGATTCAAAACAGCTTGGTGTAGCCTTTATCGGATACTTGATTTTCACGATCTTTATGACAATTGGTGCAATGGAAACACATAAAGTATTATTTATGATTTTCGTCCTTATTGATTTCTTATTTATCGGTCTTTCATTAAGTACTTTAGGTGTTATGCCGCACGCAATGCATAATTTAGCAGCGTATTCTGAACTATGTATTTCATTATTATCTTTCTATGGTTCAGCAGCAGCCGTGTTAAATACACACTTCGGAAAAGTTGTATTACCAGTTGGAAAACCATTTGGTATTTTTAAAAAGTAATAAAGAAGAACGGATGATTGTATAGTCATCTGTTCTTTTTTATTTATTTATTTATTTATAGCTACAGTAGTAGATCCTGTCATTTCGGAAATCTTTTGAGAGCTTGCGGGGTTGCCGTCTATTGTTACATGAACTTGTTGCTTAGGGTTCGCGGTAACAACCCAGGCGTTTGGTAAATAGCGTGATTTATGAGATAAGGTTGAAGGGATGTTTAAAATGTCTCCCATTGCGTACAATGTCGCTGACGAGCCCCCGTCCATTACCATTGCATTTATGGCCCCTTTTTCATAAAGAATATCTTGGCAGTCTCTTAAAGAAGCTCCGATACTATGAGGCTGTCTTCCATCAATGATGAAAAACATAATTGATCCATCTTTTTTCTGGGCCATAATACTTCGGGGACCATAGCCCCATCCGCCATCATTTGTAATCATTTTTTCGCCATTTACAATTAGTTGAGGCATAAAGCCAGCAGCGGAAACGACATTCTTATTTAACAGTTGATTAGCAGAAAACTCTCCTGAAACCATTTGTCCGTATTTTGTAAGTCCACTGACGAGAGTAGGGGTATTAATGTCTTGCGGTGTGTTTATGACCTTCCCGTTTTCCATAACAATACCGATGCCTGTTTTACCACCACCATGCCCCGTTTCATCCCAGAACCCACTAGCATTTACAGCAGCAAGTGCATGGGTTCGTTTTGCCATGACATATATTTTTTCCCCAACGTCTTTTCCTTGTGAACCTTGTTGTGTAACGAGCTTTACATTTAATGGATTACTAATAGTCATTAATTTACCTTCGAAAAAATGGTCGTTATATTTTTTCTTAACTGTTTCAATCGAAACAGTTAGTGGTAAATTTTTCTTTCGCTCTAATTCTTGTTTTGAAAGTTTTGTATTGGCAAACTCGCTATTTTTCCATTTTGGATTTGTAATGGATTGAGAAATATCATTTAACTCGTTATCAGACAGTAATGTAATTTTTGCGTATTGCGGATGTTGAGACGTTAAAATACTTTCCGCTGCGATGACACGTAAATTATGGCCGTATGAAGTGCCAAATAGAATAATGGCACCCACTGTTAATAATAGTGCTGTCAAAAGGGATGATATTTTTAAAAGTCTAATAAAAATTTTTTTCATTATAAAGACTCCTCTTTTTGTAAAGTCGAAATTGTTTGTTACCTGAAAAAAATGAAATGTGTAAATGGCCTTTCGCATTGTATATGCAACATATTAAATGTGAAAGGATGTATATACAATAAGTTGAGAAACTAGATTTGGCAATAGACGAATATGAATGTTAATACTCAAAATGAAAAAGTAATAGTCAGATGTACGATTTCTTTTAACATAAATGAAAAGGATATAAATCGGATGAAAATAACAATTGAAATTGATTCTCATTATTAATATAATGAGAATCAATTATTGTAAGAGGGGGATGCCAAAGTGGCGAAAATTTTAATAGCGTATGCAAGTATGTCAGGGAATACAGAGAGTATTGCTGATTTAATTAAAGTAAGTTTAGATGCCTTTGATCATGAAGTAGTATTGCAAGAGATGGAAGGTATGGATGCTGAAGAATTATTAGCTTATGATGGAATCATTTTAGGATCTTATACGTGGGGTGATGGTGAATTACCATTTGAAGCGGAAGATTTCCATGATGAGTTAGAAAATATAGATTTAACGGGTAAAAAAGTGGCTGTTTTTGGATCAGGTGATACGGCGTATGAACTGTTTTGTGAAGCGGTAACGATATTTGAAGAACGTCTTGTAAAATGCGGGGCAGAACTTGTACAAGAAGGATTAAAAATTGAATTAGCTCCAGAAGATAAAGAAGACGTTGAAAAATGCAGTGATTTTGCAATTGCTTTTGCCGAGAAGTTCTAAGAATGGGAGTGTCAACGTGGAAACAGAATTCAGTGCAACCGCTATTACAAAGTTAAGAGATGGAAAGCTTTTGTTAGCTACTACATATAATGGTTTATTCATTGAAAAAGATGGAGAATGGAAACAGATTTTAACTGGATTCCAAAAACGAATTCGAGATTTACATAGTGAAGATAACGTAGTTTACGGAGTAGGAGACGAAGGAGTTTTTATTCGTAGTATGAATGGTGGAGAAATGTGGACGATCCAGCGCTTTCCAACGAAAGCAACGAGCTGGAATGTATGTAGCAATGAAAATGGAACAGTAATTGCTCATGGAGATAAAACACTGTATCATTCTAATAATTTTGGTTCCACATGGGAGACTATTCAGCCATTTCTTAATTACGATAGCGAGGCACCATCTATTCGATCATTATTTTTATATAAACATTACTTATTTATCGGTACGAAAATACATACCAAATATGGTGGTGTTTGGCTTTTTGATTTAGAGACACGTAAATTAAAAAGGATTAAAATAGCGATGAACCAGATGATTTCTGCGTTGACTATACATAATTCCTATTTAGTAGCGGCAAGTGGATCGTGCAGGGGAATTAGTGGGAATATTTCTTTTTGTAAAATAGATGAGAGTATTGAGAATGAAAAAATATGTTGGCATACATGTCAAAGTGAACAAAAAGCGAGTAGCTATTTAGATTTAAGTGTAGATCAGCATGTGTTATATACAACGTCAGCGCAAAATAAGGCGGGAATTAGCACTGTTTGCCGTGTGCTTCTTGAAGAAGGAATTGTTACAGTATGTGATTCGGTTAAAGGGCATGGTTGGCGCATTGTAAATGAAAAAGAAGACTATGTTGTAGCTGGATCAGGTGAATTAAAAGCGATGCAATGGAAGAAAAAAGCTGTATAGCTTAAAAAAAACTTTACTTTTATTATATTGATATGATATAGTTACTTTAAACCATTTTACTTTTAATAATATAGAGATTTAAATGAGCTGTAACTTCCAAGGGGGTAGCAATGTTAAATCTCCTTCGGGGGGTTGCAGTTTTTTAATTTATGACGTATTATTGTAAAGTGGTTGAAAATGAATATGTACATATAGGTACATTGTAGGAGGATTTTTTACATGCAAAACGGTAAAGTAAAATGGTTTAACGCAGAAAAAGGTTTCGGTTTCATCGAAGTTGAAGGCGGAGAAGACGTATTCGTTCATTTCTCAGCTATCCAAGGCGACGGCTTCAAATCTTTAGAAGAAGGTCAAGAAGTTACTTTCGAAGTAGAACAAGGTAACCGTGGACCTCAAGCTACAAACGTAAACAAGAAGTAATTATGAAAAAAGAAGGGCTTGCCCTTCTTTTTTTTGCGTTCTTATTGAATATCCTCCAATGTACATATGATAATAAGACTGAATTTTTGTTTTTATGCATGAGGTATTTCATGCATAAAGTGCATTAATAAATAAATACTGAAAATAAAGTATTTGCGTGAAAAGGAATTTAGAAAGAGGTAAATAAATTGAAAAACGCTACACATTTCATTGTGTTTGATATTGAAAGGAATTTTAGGCCGTATAAATCGGAAGATCCGTCAGAAATAGTTGATATCGGAGCTGTAAAAATAGATGTGAGTACGATGAAGATTATTGGAGAATTTTCAGAGTTAGTAAAACCAAGTGCCCCATTAACTCGTCATACAACAAAATTAACTGGAATTACAAAGAAAGATTTAATTGGCGTAGAGAAGTTCCCTCAAATTATAGAGAAATTTATTAAGTTTATCGGAGAAGATTCTATATTTATTTCATGGGGAAAAGAAGATTATCGTTTTCTATCTCACGATTGTACATTACATGGTGTAGAATGCCCATGCATGGAAAAAGAGAGCAGATTTGATGTGCAAAAATTTGTTTTCCAAGCGTATGAAGAATTATTTGAGCATACACCAAGTTTACAATTTGCAGTGAAGCAGCTTGATTTAACATGGGAAGGTAGGCAACATCGTGCTTTCGCAGATGCTGAGAATACAGCGAATATATTTCTTAAAGCATATAGTGAGAGAGATATTAATAAGCGATACAAGAGACATGGTGAGCTTGAACTTGTAAAGAACGGAAAACTAACAGAAAAAGCGAAAAAAAAGATGCGAAAATGGGCATTTAAAGAAATGAAAAAAAGTGCAGAGCGTCCTTTCGTATGGAGTGCATTTGAAAGTAGTGACACGTGGGAAAGTATAACGGAAAGATATTATATAAGTGAATCGGCAGTAGAACTTCTAAAAAAACACTTTCCTACTGCAGTGAGAAAGGCAGGGCGGCAACTTAGGTATTTGGCTGATATGGAGAAGATGCAGGAAGATAATTTCAGTCGATAAGGGTAAAAAATGTATTGAGGTGGCTAAGGCTAGATTTTTTAACGATGGAAATGTATTATTGGATAATGTAAAAACTCCTATTTCATTTAAAGAAATAGGAGTTTTTTAGTATTTATTTTTTAAGGCAATTGATCGTTCAGAGCTCTATTCAATCCCACTCGGATCATATCCAAACTGCTGCTTATTCTCAATCCGCCCAATTACATCCTGCAATTCATCTGGCCTCAGAAATTCGATAGGAGAGAACCCCTTCTCAAACGTAACCGAATCCATCAGCAAGTCGCTATAATACTTATTAATTTTATAACAACTTGTCTCCAAAATAGCAGGGCGTACATAAAATACTGTATATATGATTTTAAAGGAGATGTTTTCTTGACGAAAAGAAATTGTAGTAGTCGCAATCAGTCGTTTGCTGCCTTCATCAGCCCGAATCCTATCACCTCATTTAATCCGATTCGACGTTATCCTAAAATTGATAAAACAGCTTTTATAAGTCCATTTTCTAGTGTGATAGGCGACGTGAGAATTAAGGATAATGTATATGTAGCTCCTAATGTAAGCGTTCGTGCGGATGAAGGAACTCCATTTTATATTAGTTCAAACACAAATCTGCAAGACGGAGTTATCTTACATGGTTTATTGAATAAATTCGTTTCTGTTGATGATAAAGAGTATTCCATCTATATTGGGAAAAAAGTAAGTGTTGCGCATGGCGCCCTCATTCATGGTCCTTGTTATATAGGAAATAAGGTGTTCGTCGGTTTTAAATCAATTGTGTATAATGCGATTATTGGAGAAGGAACAGTTATTTCATACAATGCAGTAGTAACAAACGGTGTACGTGTTTCGAGGAATAGGTTTGTGCCACCTGGAGCAAATATAGATACACAAGAAAAAGCAGATGCACTTTTTCGAGTACCAACAGACGAAGAAGAATTTGCACGAGAAGTACAACGTGTAAATCAAGAATTTCCTGCGTCTTATAACTTATTATTCGGTTCGCATCGTTGTTCTTGCGGAATGCCGTACAATCATTAAAAATTAGTAGTTTTTGAGGGGAGAAGCTGTATAAAGAGAATGTACAGCTTCTTTAGCATTATAAAAACATATCAACTCTTATTTTTGATTTTTTGCATAACTATTTGTAACTCATCTGGCTTTAAAAATTCAATAGGAGAGAACCTCTTCTCAAACGTAAGCGTATCAGCCTCGATCATAAGTACATAATAGAAGAAAATGATCAGACCTCCGATTGATTAGTAATATGAAATTGTATAAAAAAGTGGTTTTAGTATCCATATACCTTTAGTGACCACAAAATAGATATGTAAATGTGACCAAAATAAAAGAGCGCTTGTTAATAGCGCTCGGTAAAAATAGTTATATGGAAGCATTTATTCAATCCCGTTCGGATCATAAGAATACTGCTGCTTATTCTCAATCCGCTCAATCACGTCTTGCAATTCATCCGGCTTTAGAAACTCAATTGGAGAGAATCCTTTTTCAAATGTAAGTGTGTCTGCTTCGATCATTAGTACGTATCGGTCATTTACCTTTGCGATATGTATTTGATCTCCAAAATCAGCAAGCAGGGCCTTCACAGAGATATGATCTGCTTTTAGCTTTAATTCCACCTCAGGGGCGTGCTCGACGATTTGGGCAGTAGCTTCCATTACTTCTTCTGTTGAAAATTGTTCCATAATTTCACGCTTTGGACTGGCAGCCCATACTTCCATTGCTTGGTCGAATTGTTCGCGTTCTTCAGTACCTTCTTCAAATACATCTTCAATTTGGTCGTATACCATGTCCATTACTTGTGTTTTCATAATTTCAGGCATAGAGCGTTCGTATTCGACGAATTTTAAGAAGTCTTCAAAGTAACGGGCGTGTGATGCTTGGTGAATTTTTAGTTCGCCTACTTCGACCATGCCTTCCTCAGGCATGTACGGATATTGGATAGATTTCATGTTTTTTGTTGTGATAGCCATTTCAACGTTACGAATCAGTGTTGATTCATCTGAAATAGAAGCAACTTTCGGCTCAAAGTCACATTTCATAACGAAAACGAATGGATCATCAAAGTATTTGCGTAGTTTTGCTTGAGCGATTAAAAATACACCACCACGTACAGCGCTTGTGTCAAGATATGTATAAACGAGAGGTTCGCTCATATCTTTGAAGTTTTCTTTTGTTTCTGCAAAGCGAATACGATTAAAAAGGTTGTAATGAGGGTTTGAATCAAGTTCATGTCCTTCTTCTACAATAAAGCGACCAATCTTGGTTGGGGCTTGTTCTGTTTTTGCGTGACGTTCTACTTTTCGCTTTGAAATTTTTAATAATTCACCATTCAAAAATTCTTTTAAAGAGCTATCTTCATACTCTTCAGCGTCTAATGTTTGAAAATGTTTATAGCGTTTATCAACTGCTTCACCTTTTCCTTCTACTTGTACTACATAAAAGGAAAGAAAATTTATTTCAAAATCCATATTTATCACCTTGTTTCATTTCATTAACTCTTATCAGTATAGAGATGGAAAAAACTTTCGTCAATTTATATAAGGAAGGGGGAGTCCCTTCCTTATATATTTGTTATTTTCGAAATTAAAATCCATCTTCTAATGCTGAAAATGGAATGTTTAGTCTATTTTCTACTGTACGTAAACGCTGATTTAAGCGGTTTAATCTACGCGTATGACGCTCAACTGTGTTTTCTAGTTGACGTACTCTTTGCTCAAGCTCATTTACTCGTCGTTCTAGTTGACGGTTTCCAGTACCAGGGAAAGAGATTGGAAGTTGAAATTGGCGATTTTGATCATATGGATTAACTTGTTCTGATTGATCTATATATTGTTGGTATTGTGTCTCTAAATCATACTGAGGTTGGTAACCATATTGGTTATATGGATCATAAGGATTGTAGGGATACATAAACACATCCTCCATTTCTTTATAATTAGGTTAAATTCACCATAATGTATGTGCAAAAGCGGAGTAGTGGCACGGCAAATACCTAGATGCGCTGAAGGGATTGATTGTTTTGATCTATAAAAATTTGGTTTCAGTTGTTTAATAATGATCATATATGAGAAATCAGCATTACGTTTTATGAAGCATGTAGGTGAATAAAGAGGTGAAATGAAAGAGTTTTACAATTGTATTTCATGCGTTAAATGGTATATACTGGATAGAGATAAGTTACATAAAAGTTACAATCTTATCAAACTCGAAATTTTATATTAATATGTATAGACATTTACAAAAGAAAAGAGTAATTTAAATAGAGTAAAAAATAACTTGTAACATTTTCTAAATATATTGTAAAATGATTGTAACAAAACATACATAAAAATGAAATAATACATAAGAAATGATGTTGGGGAAAAGGAGAGAGTATATTGTTCCGAAAAGTAAAGGGTATATTAGTAGGGGTGCTATGCGTAGCTATAGTAAGTGGTTGTGGCGCAAAAGTAAGTGATGTTGCATTGGTGAGTGATATTGGTGGGAACGTTGTAGAGGCTAAGGCTGATGTACAGGATTCAATTAGCTTAGTGGATGGGCGTACTGGTACTGAAGTGAAAAAAATAGACTTGTCGAGTTTAGGTTATTTTGAAGATGAAGCGAAATTCAAAAAATCGGTGACGAAGGTTGCTGGTGAAGTTGGGAAAAGCGTCGATAAAAAGATGGTCCCTTCGCGTATAGCGCCTGATGGATCATGGCAAGAAGGAAAACCTTCGTATGAATTAATGGAAAAAGAGTTAGTAGACAAATTATTAAATGTAGGTATGTGGGATTCTACTTATCAGTTACCAATTGTGGAGAAAAAACCTACTGCAACATTAAGTGATGCGCAAGGCAGTGGTACTGTAATTGGTAGATATGAAACGAATTTAGGTGGTTCAACAGGTGGTCGAATTGAAAATATTCGTTTATCTGCTCAGAGCGTAAGTGGAGTTGTTTTAGCAAAAGGAGACCGTTTCTCTTTCAATGCACTAATTGGAGATACAACACCAGATAAAGGGTACCAATTAGGAAAAGAAATTGTAGATGGTAAATTAGTAGATGGTTATGGTGGTGGCGTTTGTCAAACATCATCTACTTTATTCAATGCGGCAGATCAAGCTGGTTTGAAAATGGTAGAGAGAACTACACATTCTAAAACAGTAGGTTATGTACCACAAGGAAGAGATGCTACAATTGCGTATCCATATTTAGACTTAGTATTTGAAAACACGAATGATGCGCCTGTTAAGCTTTATATGGGCATACAAGGCGGAAAGTTAGTTGCTGAAGTACATAAGATGAAATAAATATCATAAGTTATAAGAATAAAAGATTGGAAGCCGGTATTTCTAAGTTTGTTAGAAGTACCGGCTTTTTGTATACGGTGTATAAAGAAGAGTAATTTTGATGGCATATTGTTTGTATGTAAGAAATAAGTAGGGGTTTAATTCTTAGTTTTCCTATTGACATTGTTTTAATTTAGCTGTATTCTTCATAATAACAACTTAATAAATGGAAAAATTTATTAGTTTTCTTATCAAGAGAGATGGAGGGACTGGCCCGATGAAATCTCAGCAACAGGCTACAAAAGTACTGTGCTAATTCCAGCAAACGTATGAGGCGTTTGGAAGATGGGGGGAATGGATTAACATTCAACTCTTCTTATATGTATAAGAAGAGTTTTTTGTTTAGAGAGGGGGGATAGAATGAAATTTGATGTAACGTATTTTTTAGAAAGTTTTCCGCAATTATTTAAGTATGTATACATAACTTTAGGGATTACTGTTGTGTCCATGATTATTTCTTTCTTTATAGGGATTGGCTTGGCAACCATAACAAAAAACAAAACGAAATTTTTATATCCAATTGCAAGTGTGTATATCTCTTTCTTTAGAGGAACACCGTTATTAGTTCAATTGTTTGTGTTGTATTTCGGATTGCCACAAATATCTCCGGCTTTTACAGTACTTACAGCTATGCAAGCAACTTTAATTGGTCTCAGTTTAAATAATGCTGCTTATTTGTCAGAGATCATTCGAGGTTCATTAAATGCTGTTGAATCAGGGCAAATGGATGCTTGTTTATCAGTAGGGATGACAAAAGCACAAGCGATGCGGCAAATTATCTTTCCGCAGGCTATTCGTGTAGCAGTGCCGTCACTTGGAAATAATTTTGTTGGATTGTTAAAAGAATCTTCGTTATCTTTTGCGCTTGGGGTGGCTGAAATTTTAGCACAAGCGAAAATGTTAGCTGCTCAATCGTATCGTTATATGGAAAGTTATTTAGCGGTAGCGATTGTGTATTGGATTATTACAATTGCAATTAGCTGGGGGCAGAAAAAATTAGAAAAGAAACTTGATGCGCCGTATTTATAACAGAAATGAGGTGAAGTATGTGATTGAGATAAGTGATTTGTATAAATCTTACAAACATAATGAAGTGTTAAAGGGAATTTCACTTACTGTGGAAAAAGGGGAAGTGGTAGTAATTATTGGACCTTCTGGTTCAGGGAAATCGACACTACTGAGATGTTTGAATTTATTAGAACAACCGAATGATGGAAGTATTAGAATTGAAGATTTAGAGATTCATGCGAAGAAACTTTATAAAAAAGAAATAATACAATTACGGCAAAAAACAGCTATGGTTTTTCAAAACTATAATTTATTCAAAAATAAAACAGCGCTGCAAAATATTACAACGCCATTAACGGTTGTACAGAAAAAAAGTGAAGAAGAGGCAAAGGGAATAGCGAGAGAAATATTAAAACAAGTAGGGTTAGCTGATAAAGAAGATTTTTATCCAACGATGTTATCAGGGGGGCAACAGCAAAGGGTAGGGATTGCTAGAGCAATGGCTTTAAATCCCGCTGTATTATTGTTTGATGAACCGACTTCTGCGCTTGATCCAGAATTAGTTAATGAGGTACTGCAAGTTATTAAAGACTTGGCAAGACAGCATATAACGATGGTTATCGTTACACATGAAATGAATTTTGCAAAAGATGTGGCTGATCGCATTATATTTATGGCGGATGGAATTATCGTAGAGCAGGGAACGCCAGAAGAGGTTTTTCGAAACCCACAAAATGAACGTACGAAAAAGTTTTTACGACAATTAAATGCATCTGAAGAAGGAAATCATTTCGTTATTTAGGAGGAAGAGTTATGAGAAAATCGTCATTATTACTAACAATAGCATTAACACTATCAGTTGGAGCTTTGTCTGCATGTGGTTCTAACGTATCAAGTGAAAAAACGAATGAAAAAGTAGTGAAAGTTGGGACTTCTGCAGGTCGTAGTCCATTTATTTTTAAAGAGGGTGAAAAAGTAAAAGGTTTTGATGCTGAAATTATTGAAGCGGCTGCTAAAAAAGCTGGATATAAAGTAGAATGGAATGTTTCTGATTTTGAAGGATTATTTGGTTTATTAGATTCAGGTCGTATTGATACGATTGCAAATGAATTATCCGTTTCTCCGGAAAGAAAAAAGAAATATGATTTTTCGATCCCATATGTGTATTCAGGATCTGTTTTTGCGGTGAAGAAAGATAATAATACAATTAAATCGATAGAGGATCTAAAAGGAAAAACTGTAGGTGTTGGACTTGGTACAGCAGGAGAGCAAGAGTTAAAAGCTTTAAATAAAAATAATGCTTTTACGATTAAAACGTACTCAGAGGATCCAACGGCGGAATTGAACGAAGTAGGATTTGGACGCGTCGATGCTTATTATAATGATAAAGTTCAAGTGGAAACAACAATAACAAAGGCTAAACTAGATAATGTGAAAGTTGGATTTGGTCCACTTGAATGGGGAGAGATTGCATTTCCATTTGCAAAAAAGAGCGAAAAGTTAGAAGATATAAATAAAGCGTTAAAAGAATTGGAGCAAGATGGAACATTGAGTGACATATCGAAAAAATGGCTAAAAATTGATGCTACAAAAAAACAAAATTAAGGTGTATTCGTTGAATGGGGCTATCACCTATCAACTTATATAAAAAACTAGAGGAAACTGGAGAGGAAGTTATTCATGGTACAAATTCATCCGAAAACACGTATTGGTCATGTTACATTTAAAGTGAAAGATTTAGAGCGTCAAATTGCTTTTTATGAAAATGTTGTTGGTCTAGAGGTAATTAAGAAAGACGGGAATACAGCATATTTAGTAGGGAAGGGTGGTAAGAATACGTTACTTGTTCTTGAGCAACTGGAAGATGCAGCGCTGCAAGAACCGCGTACGACGGGTATATATCATGTCGCCTTTTTAGTTCCGACTCGTGAAGCTTTTGCTTCGGCACTATTTGGTGTACTTCGTAATAAGAACGTAATTGATAGTCCAGCTGAGCAAGAAGGACGTTATACATATTCAAATGAAATTTTACCAATTTCAAGGTTTAATAGCGCAAGTGATCATACGTATAGTGAGGCGTTTTATTTACAAGACTTAGAGGGGAATGGTATCGAAATATATGCAGACCGTCCACGTGATCAATGGGGAGAAGGGCCAGGAGGAAGTACGCCGCTTGACTTAAAAGAACTGGCAACGCTCGTTGATTATGAGGTCGATGGATTACCAGCTGATACGGTTGTTGGACACGTACATTTACGAATAGCTGATGTAGAAAAGTCTCATGAATTTTATGTAGAAACAGTAGGTTTTGAAGTGCAGCAGCGTGAAGATGATTGCTTATTCATTTCGGCAGGAGGGTATCATCACCATATCGGTGCAAATACGTGGAATGGGGTAAATAATCCGCACCCGCCAGCACATGCAACTGGATTAAAAGTGTATACGATTGTACTACCACATAAAGAAGCGTTAGATGAAGTAAAAGAAAGATTAATAGAAAAACAACATGAGATAAATGAAACTTCAAATGGATTTACTGTAGTAGACCCAAGTGGTATTACAGTGCAGTTTGAAATAGAGGCGTTATAAAAGAAACCAGAAAGTGTGCTATCACTTTCTGGTTTCTTTTTGATAAGTAATCCAAGTAGGACAAGGGTTAAAAGGAAAAGATTTTAATATTTCCATTGCATACATACTCGTCGAATCGAATTCACCTTGAACGAAAGAATAACCGTTTTTATTTGCATACGTAGTTTGTTCTACAACGAGCAGTTTCAGTAATGGTAAATTGTCCGTAGTGTGACCTGGTCAAGAAAAACTGGAACACAAATTAGATTACGCAATTGATTTTGAATATTGATAAGGAGTCATTCCGTTTAATGTTGAATGGGGACGAACAGAATGATAGTACATATAAATAAATTCAGCTACTAACTGATTCACTTGGGACAGGGAAATGAGCTTTTCTCCATGTAAGCATTCTCGCTTAAAGATACTAAAGAAAGATTCTATTACTGCATTATCCCAACAGTTTCCTTTTCGGGACATACTTTGTTGAATTTTTGGCTGTTTACAAAAATCAGTCACTTGGTAACTGCTAAATTGTGATCCTTGATCGCTATGAAATAATATGTTTTCTCGTTTCCCATATGTGTTTTTTACTTGTTGAATTGTTTCTTTTACTAATTGAGCATCTTGACAAGTATCTAACGAATAACCAAGCACCCGTCGGGTGCTAATATCTAATGCCGCACAAAAATATACTTTCATCCCATTCATCAAACGGAATTCCGTAATATCACATACTACAGTTGGTATGTCTTTCTTACCAGGTTTAAAGGATCGCTTTAATACATTGGGAAATGTACGGTGTTCTTGTTTTCGTTTCTTATAATAAGTGACAACTTTTGACTGCAAGCCGGCTTTGCATAACGCTTGTCTTACTTGTGACAACGTAACCTTGACTCCCTTGTTTACAAGATAACGGTACAACTTTCGATACCCCATTCTTCCTTTTAAACATTTAAATTGCATGACAATATAAGCCGCTGTCTTTTTACGTTTTTTCTGATTTTCAGTGGGTTTACGATGAATATAGTCGTAAAAACCACTAACAGACACTTGTAATCGATGGCAAAGCCAGCGCACTCCAAATATTTGATTATATTGTCTTATAAACTGAAAGCGTGTTAGTTTTGGTTGCTGGCAAAGAAGGTTGCCGCCTTTTTTAGAAATTCATTTTCCTTTTTTAACGCCTGGATTTCTCTTCGTAAAGAACGTAGTTCTTCCAGTTCATTGCTTTCACAGGAGGAAATCTGTGTAGAATATTTTTTAATCCATACATTTAGAGTTCCGTTACCCAAGTCAAATTCTCTCTGGATACTTGAAATAGAACGACCTTCTTTGATCACCAATTCAACACATTGTCTTTTAAACATTTCATCATACTGTTTTTTCATCTGAAACACCTCTTCATATAGAATAATTTATCTCTATACTGTGTTCCAGTTTTACTGTACCACCTCAATTAGTGATAAATTGAAGCAGCAAGGACAAACTTATACGAAGGATGATTCAAAAGGGATTGAAACGTTAGTAGAGGTATTACGTTCTGGGTTTTATTTAGGGTTTTATCATACAGAACTAAGTAAACTTAATGAACGAAGTTATCATGACAAGTGCTTACCTGCATTGAAAACGATTTCTCAAAACTCAAATTTCAAACTCGGTACGTTAGAACAAAATAAAGTTGTATCGTCATATCGAAAATTAATAGGAAACGCTTCTAGTGATGCGGAAACGATTTCATCAGCTGCGAACATTTTCAAGCAATATAATGATAGTCTTTCTACATTTATAGATAATCGTTCAGCAGGTAATGCAGTGTACGATATTATGCAAGGTGTCGATTATGATATTCAGTCCGTATTTGTACGATACGAATAAAGCACCGAAAGATACAATGTGGTATCAAAAAATAGATAGTTATATTAATGAGTTAAGTAGATTTGCGCTAATGGGAACAGTTACAGCGAAAAACGGATGGCTTATTAATAATGGGATCTATTATACAGGTAGACTCGGTATGTTCCATAGTACAGGGACGAAAGGATTGCAAGTTGTAACGGATGTGATGAAAATTTACCCATATTTAGGTGAGCAATATTTCGTAGCAGCTGAGCAAATTACGACGAATTATGGTGGGAAAGATGCAAATGGTAAAGTGGTTGATTTAGATCAAATACGAGAAGATGGTAAGAAAAAATATTGGCCAAAAACGTATACGTTTGATGATGGGGCAATTGTTTTAAAAGCCGGAGATAAAGTGACTGAAGAGAAAGTGAAACGTTTATATTGGGCAGCAAAAGAAGTGAAAGCACAATTCCATCGTACGGTTGAAAGTGATCAACCTTTAGAAAAAGGAAATCCAGATGATGTATTAACAATGGTTATTTATAATAGTCCAGCTGAATATCAATTTAACCGTCAATTGTACGGATATGAAACGAATAACGGCGGTCTTTATATAGAAGGAACAGGTACGTTCTTTACTTATGAACGTACGCCAGAAGAAAGTATTTATAGTTTAGAAGAATTGTTCCGACATGAGTTCACGCATTACTTACAAGGTAGATATGAAGTGCCAGGACTTTGGGGGCAAGGTAAGATGTATGAGAATGAGAGATTATCTTGGTTTGAAGAAGGGAATGCTGAGTTCTTTGCAGGTGCAACGAGAACGGACAACGTCGTTCCAAGAAAGAGCATTATAGGAGGGCTATCTTCAAATCCAGCAGAACGTTATACGGCAGAGCGAACGTTAAATGCGAAGTATGGAACGTGGGATTTCTATAATTATTCCTTCGCTTTACAATCGTATATGTACAATAAGAGATATGATATGTTTGACAAAATACATGATCTTATTAGGAAAAATGATGTTACAGCATATGATGCATATCGCTCTGCTTTAAGTAAAGATGCGAATTTAAATAAAGAGTATCAAGACTATATGCAAATGTTAGTAGATAACCGTGAGAAATATAATGTTCCATTAGTATCAGATGATTATTTAGCAACTCACGCACCGAAACCAGTTTCAGATATTGCGGCAGAAATTACGGCGGAAGCAAAATTAAGTAATGTATCAATAAAGAAAAATAAATCACAGTTCTTTAATACATTTACACTACAAGGAACATATACAGGAACAGCTACAAAAGGAGAATATGAAGACTGGAAAACAATTACGCAAAACGTAAATGATACGTTAAAGCGTTTAAGTGCGAAAGAATGGACAGGCTACAAAACAGTAACAGCTTACTTTGTGAATTATCGTGTGAATGCATCAGGGCAATTTGAATATGATGTTGTGTTCCACGGCATTAATACAGAAGAAGGTGCAGTGAATAAAGCACCAATTGCGGTTATAAATGGTCCGTATAGCGGAAATGTGAATGAAGCAATCTCGTTTAAAAGCGATGGATCAAAAGATGAAGATGGGAAAATTGCTTCTTATAAATGGGAGTTTGGCGATGGTACTATAAGTAATGAACAAAATCCAACTCACGTTTATACAAAAGAAGGAACATATACGGCAAAATTAACAGTAACAGACGATAAAGGAGCAGCTACTAGTGTTACAACGAGCGTAACAGTTAAAAAGAAAGAAGATAACAGTGTAGAACAAGAGCCGAATAATTCATTTAAAACAGCGAATAAACTGCAGTTAAATCAATTGTTACGGGCTAGCTTAGGAAACGGTGATACAAGTGATTACTTTGAAATAAATGTAGAAACTGCGAAAAACCTTCAAATTAACGTAACGAATGAAAATAATATCGGAATAAACTGGGTTCTTTATTCAGAAGCAGATTTAAATAATTATGTTACGTATGCCCAGCCGCAAGGGAATAAATTAGTGGGCAGCTACTATACGTATCCTGGGAAGTATTATTTACACGTATATCAATATGGTGGAGGAACAGGGAATTATACAGTAGAAGTGAAGTAGTAAAAGGGGCGCCCGTGAATGGCGCCCTTTTTATTACGCGTTATACCCAAATAATTTTAAATCTTCTCCTGAGTCTGAAATTATTTTTTCGAATCGCAATCCTACTTTTTCTAACAGATTGCCTGAAGCAGCATTATCTATAGAAGTAATTGCTACAATTCGCTTCATACCTAGCTTATGTACACCGTATTCGATTACAGCAGCTGCTGATTCATAGCCGTACCCTTTCGAACGGAATTTTTCTAAAAAGGCAAAGCCGATATCAACATCTTCTAATGAATCTCTTTTAATAAGGCCGCACATGCCAAGTGGAGTGAGATCTTCTTTTCGTTCAACTAAGTAAAGACCAAAGCCCATTTTATTATACATATCGACTGGTCCGTTTAAGATGTAATTTTTTGCATCTTCTAAGTTTTTAACCCCTTTATCACCAATAAACTGAATCCATGCAGGATCGTTTACTAACTCGAGAATGAACGGAGCATCTTGGATATCGAACCAACGAAGAGTGAGTCGTTCAGTTTCAAGAACTATCAATCTATTGCACCCCCTTTAAAAGTTATAATAATTAGTATGGATTGTGTAACACAAAAGCGCAACATATTTTAATAGAGCCCTGCTTGTTCACACAAAGTTCGATTGTTTTGTATAAAAGGATATTTTATAATTAGGATTAATTGTAAAGAGTGAGATGCTTATACAATGACTCCTAGGAAACTAGGAGTTTTTACTATATAACTATCATTATTACTAAATATGACACATTACACATTCTACTTAAGGAGGTACATAATGAAGAAATTATATAACGCATCATTTACGTATTTAATTATTGGTTTACTATCAGGAATATTCGCTAGGGAGTATGGGAAATTTAAAGGAATACTAGGATCTACACTATTAAATCTTTTGCATACACATACGTTAGTACTTGGCTTTTTCTTCTTTTTAATTGCTTTAGGATTAGCGAAAGTATTCGCTTTTCATGAAGTGAAAGGATTTAATAAATGGTTTGTTTTACATAATATCGCATTAACTTTAATGTTAGGATCGCTGGCAGCGAGAGGACTTCTTCAACTGAATGGAGCGGACTTTAAAGGGTTAACTTATATTGTAGGGTTCTCTCATTCTCTGATGGCATTTACTTTAGTTTGGTTTATGATTTTATTGAAGAAATCGTCTAAAATATAATTTTAAAAAAGAACTTGTAAGGAATACTGCAAGTTCTTTTTTTTATATAAAATCTTAGGAATCTCACTATTCTGATTATTGTGTATAAAAATGGTATAATTAATGTGGAGTAAATAATATAAAAGGAGAGTATGTAATGGAAATAACAATTGAACGTTTAATAAATGAATTAAAGGATGTACTTCCTGAAGATCAAGTAGTGGTTAATAAGACAGTAAGAGAATTACATAGTAAAGATGAATCTTATCATACTAGTAGTTTACCTGATGTAGTTGTTTTTCCAAAAACGACGGAAGAGGTTAGAGCGGTAATGAAAGTAGCGAGTGAGCATAAAAAACCTGTCATTCCCTTTGGAGTAGGTTCTAGTTTAGAGGGGCATATAATTCCTTATGAAAAGGGGATTACAGTTGATTTTTCATTAATGAACAAAATACTTGAAATAAGAGAGAAAGATTTTTTAGTGAAGGTACAACCGGGAGTGACACGCTCTCAGCTCAATAAAGAATTGAAAAAGTACGGTCTGTTTTTTAGTGTAGATCCAGGTGCAGATGCAACGTTAGGTGGAATGGCTGCTACGAATGCGAGCGGAACGACAGCGGTGAAATATGGTGTTATGCGTGATCAAGTTCGTGATTTAGAAGTGGTACTTGCTGATGGACAAGTGATACATACTGGCAATTTAGCGGCGAAATCATCATCAGGTTATCATTTAAATGGTATTTTCGTAGGGTCAGAGGGTACGCTTGGATGCTTTACAGAGCTAACATTAAAAGTATACGGCATACCAGAACATGTTATGGCTGCGAGAGCATCGTTTCCAACTATAAATGATGCAGTAGAAGCTGTTATTAATATACTGCAAGCTGGTATTCCAATTGCGAGAATAGAGCTCGTTGATGAACTATCTATGAAACAAGTAAATCATTATAATGAAACAAATTACAGAGAAGAACCAACACTGTTTTTAGAGTTTCACGGAAATGAAGCAGGGCTAACGCAAGATATCGAGTTTACGAAGGAAATTGTTTTTGATCATAAATGTAAAGAAGTCGCTTTTGAAACTGAAACTGCGGCAAGAAATAAATTATGGGATGCAAGACATAACTTAGCATATTCTTACGTTCATAGTTATCCTGGTAAAAAGCTAATGAGTACAGATGTTTGTGTACCAATTTCGGAATTAGCTGGTGCAATACAACATGCGAAAGAGACATTAGATAAAGTTGGTCTTGTTGGTGGTATTCTTGGCCATGTAGGAGACGGGAATTTCCATGTGCTCTTAATGATTGATCCAAACGATAAAGATGAAGTGGAGAAAGGGGACGAAATAAACGAAAGTATCGTATTGTATGCTCTTAAGCGTGGCGGAACGTGTACAGGAGAGCACGGCGTTGGAATAGGGAAGCAGAAGTATCAAGAAGAAGAACATGGTGCGGCATTATTGGTAATGGAGAAAATTAAGAAAGCTCTTGATCCGAAAAATATTTTAAATCCGAATAAAATTTTTAAGCTCACAGATAAGGAATGAGGAAGTTTGGAGAAACGAATTATACACTTTGAAGGATTGATCGTCTTATTAGCTGCGGTTTATATATATGCATTATGAGGATTTAGTTGGTTATTATTTATCGTATTACTTTTTGTACCTGATTTAGCAACGGTGGCGTACGCTATTAATAAACGTGTTGGTGCACAAATTTATAATCTATTTCACACATATATCATATCAATATTACTTGTTTTAATAGGGGTCTATTTAAAGATGGATACAATTTTAATGGTTGGTTTAATATGGACAGCACATATTGGAATGGATCGAATGCTTGGGTATGGATTGAAGTATGAGACGGATTTTAAGGATACGCATATTCAGAGATTATGAAAGTGATTTGAGAAGGATGGTTCAATTGAAACAATTTATTACTGTTGAGAAATATAATACACAATGGGAAAGTGAATTTTGTAAATTACAGACGTTAATTAATAACGTAATGGGAGCACTCATTTTTTCTATAGAGCACGTTGGGAGTACATCTATTAAAGGTCTTGCTTCTAAACCGATATTAGATGTCGATGTTGTAATAGAAGATTATGATGTTTTTCCAAAAGTAATAAAGAGGCTTGAACACATAGGTTATTTTCATCAAGAAGAGTGGAGTTTTAAGGGGAGGGAAGCCTTTGGGAGAAAGGATCAATATGTTCCGTGGGATGGAAAGCATACAATTTGGATGGAACATCATTTATATGTATGCGATAAGAATAGTGAAGAGTTAAGAAGACATGTGGCATTTCGTGATTACCTTCGTGGAAATCCAGATGTTACTATTGAATATGAGAAGTTAAAGAAAGAGTTAGCAGAAACGGCGGAAAGTCGAGCAAGTTATAGCTTAGGTAAAACGGAATTTATTGAATATGTATTAGAAAAAGCTATGAAGGATCGTTGAATAAGGGAGTTTGTATAAATAAAAAAATAATAGGTGGCAGAAATCATATAATGCCACCTATTATTTTTGAAGAAGAGGTTTTACTATATGAACTGACCTTATAAAACTATTACAATCTGCTCCTGCCAAATAAGAAGTCACATAAATATAATAGGAAATAAGAAGATAAGAAAAGAGGACGTTTATGTACATACCAAAACATTTCACTATACAAGATGAAAAGGCGCAGTACGAAATGATTGAACAAAATAGCTTTGCAACGTTATTTTCTCAACATAACGGGGAACCATATGCAACGCATTTGCCGTTGTTACTGAATAGAGAAACCTTTACATTACATGGTCATTTCGCACGTCCGAATGAACAATGGAAAGACAGTGGGAATCAAGAAGTATTAGCTATATTCCAAGGACCACACAGTTACATCTCGCCGTCATGGTATGAAACAAACAATGCTGTGCCAACGTGGAACTATGTTGCAGTGCATGTATATGGGGAATTGGAAATTGTTGAGGATGAACAGGAATTAATAGATTCTCTTCAAGATTTAGTACATAAATATGAAGAGCCACAGAGTACCTACTCGCTAAAAGAGGTAGATTTGAATTATATGGCAGGATTAAGTAGGGAGATAGTTGGATTCAAAATAAAGATAAATAAAATAGAAGGAAAAGCGAAGCTAAGTCAAAATCATTCTGTGGAAAGAAGAAAATTAGTTGTGGAGAAACTTGAGAAAGTTGGTAGTGAGGGGAGTAGAGGGATTGCGGAGTTGATGAGAGGTGAGTTTTATAATAATTAATGTGAAGATGAACGAATGAAAGGATTTATTCAGCAAAGTGCTTATTAGCGTTCATAAAGTCAATGAAGTAAAGGAGATTAAAGGATAACAGCAAAGTATAAGTGGTGGTAAAAACTTACTGCTCTCCTTTTGGTATCAAAACTTGAGTTCAAAGATTGAGTTATCCATTTAATAATAATCTTATTTGTATGTGTTGCTTTAAAAGTTTCTCAACATATTAAAGTCAGAAAAGAAAGTTAATTATGGTAATATGAGAATGAAACTAAGTAAACAAAGGGGGCTGTGATATGAACGTCCAAATAAAAGGAAATGAAAGAATCATACACATGTTAAGTGATTTATATCATGAAATTCGTAAAAGAAATATAACAGAATCAAGAAATTTGAAAAATGAAATTGATAAGCAAATCCAAGGTATTGATAATGATCCAAACGTGCAGTTATATTACGCTCTATTAGAGTTTAGATATCAGTATCTAATAGATAGCTTAAGTATTAGTAAAGATAGTTTTAATAAAATAGAAGAACTAGGTAAACCATCTGATAATTTATTATCATATTATTATTGTTTTTTTAAAGCGATGCATGCCACTATAACTGGAAACTATATCTCGGCTAAAGAACTATATGAAGAAGCGGAAAAGAAATTGCTTCAACTTCCAGATGAATTAGAACACGCAGAATTCTATTTCAAACTGTCTACTTTTAGTTGCCATAAACAGCAATATGTCTTGGCATTAAAACAAGTTTCGATGGCTAAAGAAATCTATGCTAAACATCGTGATTTTGAATTAAATATAGGGTATTGTGACAATCTTTATGGATTAACGTGTATTCACTTAAAAGAGTATGAGTTAGCGGAAGAATACTTAATCTCGGCATTAGATGTATTTAAAAGACTAGGGGAAGAACATGCTAGTCTCTATAGCCGTCACAATTTAGCGTTTTTATACGGCAGTCAAAATTTATCTGAACTAGCTATTCGATATATTAGTGAAGTAAATGAAAAATCTCCAAATAATTATAAAGCTCTATTCATTGAAGCGAGAGAACATTTTAAATTGAAAAATAAAGAAACTGCAAATACGCTTATTGAAAAAGCGTTAACAATTTGTGGTGAGTTGAAAAATGAAGAATTCTATCACCGTCTAATGATCTTAAAGTCTATGAATGACAATTTAGCTGCCAATGAGTTTGAAAATATTGTTTTAAAAGGAATTGAATACTTCAATCGAGAAGAACTATATGAGAATATAGAAAAATATGAAGAATCATTAGCCTTAAAATACTATGAAGAAGGAAATACAATCAAAGCAAGTGAATATTTCTATTCAAGTTCTCAATCAAGAAAAAAATCTTTAGAGAGGGAGGGACTAAAATGAAAAAAGTAACTATTAGTTTATTAGGAATCATAACAGCTGTAACCTTCACGTTCGGTGGTTTTGTAGGTTCAAAAGAGAGTGTAAAGTCTGTAGATGTTATTAAGTACTCTGAAGGACATACTGGCGGTTGAAAAACAAGCATATAATAACAAATAAAAACAGTCTGCCACATCCTAAATTAGGATGTGGCAGACTGTTTTTATTTTGTGTAATTCATGGGACACGTATATTTAATCTAGGAGATTTATTGTTTCTTTAGCTTTAGCATGTAAGTTAGTTCTAAAAAAGTAATAAGGTTATTCTGAAAGTTGCACCTAATTATAAGAATACACCTTTCTAAAAGTATTACATAATCAAGTCCCACAAAAAGTACGATAAGGACGATTCGTCGGAACAGGTGGAACGCAGTATTCTTCTTGATCTGCAGCATACGCATAAGGATTTGATAGTGCTTCAAGAAGTTTCTCCATTACGCTATAGTCGCCATTTGTCACAGCTGCTTCTAATGCTTCTTCTACGCGGTGGTTTCTTGGGATAATCGATGGGTTATTATTTTTCATCATTTTGTAGGCGTTCTCTTTCGATTCTTCTTGTCTTTCTAATCGAGATTGCCATAACTTGTACCATTCTTTAAATTCAGGACTTTCAAATAGAGCTGTATTTTCGATCGTATCAAGAGTTAATGAACGGAATGTATTTGTGTAATCTGCTTTAAATTTCTCCATCATTTTTAAAAGTTGCTCAATAAGTGATTGATCTTGTTCCTCGTTGCTAAATAGTCCTAATTTCTTTTTCATTCCAAGGAACCACTGGTTTTCATACTGTACGCTAAATTTTGAAATTTCATCTTGAGCAATTTTTAATGCTTCTTCTTCATCTTCATGTAGAATTGGTATTAAAGATTCAGCTAGTCGCGCGAGGTCCCATGCGGCCATATATGGCTGATTTCCATATGCGTAGCGACCTTGTGTATCAATAGAGCTGAATACGGTTCCTTGGTCGTAACTATCCATAAATGCACAAGGGCCGTAATCGATCGTTTCTCCGCTAATTGTTATATTGTCAGTGTTCATTACACCGTGAATAAATCCAACAAGTTGCCATTTTGCGATAAGACTTGCTTGTCCTTTAATAACTTTTTGTAGTAATGCAGTATATCGGTTTTCATGAGCTTCAATTTCTGGATAATGTCTTTTTATTGTATAGTCCGCTAGTGATTGAAGATCCTCGATAGAGCCGCGGGCTGCAGCATATTGAAATGTGCCGACGCGTATATGGCTACTAGCGACTCTAGTTAAAATTGCTCCAGGTAACTTTGTTTCACGATATGTTGGTTCGCCTGTTGTGACAACTGCTAAACTGCGAGTAGTCGGAATATCAAGTGCATACATTGCTTCGCTAATAATATATTCACGTAGCATCGGACCGAGTGCAGCACGACCATCTCCTCGGCGTGAATACGGAGTAGGGCCAGAACCTTTTAGCTGAATGTCAAAACGTTTTCCTGAAGGAGTAATTTGTTCACCAATTAAAAGAGCACGACCGTCGCCTAACATATTAAAATGTCCGAATTGATGACCGGCATATGCTTGAGCTAATGGGTGAGCTCCTTCTGGGAGTGCATTACCAGCAAAAACGGCAATTTCGACTTCTTTCTTCAATTCTTCCGGATTAAAGCCAAGAGATATTGCTAATGAATGGTTTAGTTTAACTAACTCCGGTGAACTTACGGGAGTAGGGGGGATGTCTGTATAAAATGATTGTGGTAAAGTAGCATAACTATTGTCTAAATTCCAACCTGCTTCATTATTTTTAGTCATTTTATCTCCTCCTTTTTATGTTTTTTAATTATGTATTTGTACATATATATTCTTTGTAAAGTTAACTAAAAGTATAATTTATTATTTCCCCTTGCAATCTATTGTAAGGACTTCAGTGCATTGTGTCTATTTAACAGCAAATACAAAAACTCCATTTTTCAAAAAGATTGATTAAAATGGAGTTTTTATTATTATTTAATTTTTACAATTATCTTTCCTTTTGCTCTTCCAGACTCTGAATATTCCATTGCTTTTTGAGCATCTTCAAAAGGAAAAACTCGATCGATTACAGGTTTGATTTTTCCGGATTCAATATAGTTTGCAATTATACGTAGTTGATCCCCGCTTGGCTTCATAAATAAAAATGAATATTGAGCATTATGCTTTTTTTCCAGTGTAGTAAGTTTATTACTTGCTAATGAAAATAAGAGTGTTTTAAAAAATCCGGAACCAAATTCTTTACCAAATCGAGCATTCGGCATTCCTGAAACGGAAACAATTTTCCCTCCGCTTTTTATAATATCGAATGATTTGTCAAGTGTTGATCCACCGATTGTATCAAATACCGCATCATAATTTTTTAGTATATCTTCAAATTTTTCTGTTTTGTAATTAATAATTTCATCTGCACCAAGAGACTTTACTAAATTCGCACCAGCCTCACTGGCAGTTGTTGTAACAGTGGCACCCATTATTTTTGCTAATTGAATAGCAAAAGTACCAACACCGCCGGATCCAGCGTGAATCAAAATCTTTTGTCCTTTTTGTAATTGCATGATGTCATGTAATGCTTGATATGATGTTAATCCAACGAGTGGAATCGAAGCGGCTTCCTCAAAACTTAAATTTTTAGGTTTTAAGGCTATATCATCCTCATGAATGGCTATATATTCCGCAAAAGTACCGATCTTATCTTTTCTTGGACGTGCATATATTTCATCGCCAACTTTAAATTGAGTCACCTTTGTTCCGACTTTTACAATGACACCAGAAAAGTCATTACCAAGAATAAGGGGCATTTTATATTTAAGTAACAACTTCACTTTTCCATCGCGTATTTTAAAATCAATTGGGTTAATGCTAGCTGCATGAATTTCTGCGAGCACCTCATACTCATTTATTTCAGGAGTAGGTACCTCTGTCATACATATTGGGACTTTCCCATACTTATTAATTATCATTGCTTTCATTTCTTGTACCTCCAAATACCGCATCTTTATTTCAATAAAAATTTTGCAATAGATTCTCAATATCTAATACAAGGTTTTTTAATAAACCTAATTTTGTACGTATATCAATATAATAAAAGTTTTTTGTACCTTCTTTACGCATTAAAATAATACCGGCTTCTCGTAAAATTTTAAGGTGATGTGATACTGCTGGTCGAGAAAGGTGTGTTTGTTTAGTGATTTCTCCAACACGTAATCCAGTTTGACATTCTGTTTTCATTAGAACTAACAAAATAGCTTGACGTGTTTCGTCACCAATTGCCACTAATACTTTTTGACAATTAATAAAATCTTCTTTAATAACATTTAATTGTTCTTGTTTATTCATTTCAATCACTTTGCCTCCTGGTAATTAGTCGAAAGGTTTAAGATGATGAACCATTACATCGATACGGTAATGCTACATGATTGGTATATTCGATGCAATATTGAGAAAGAAAATCGAGACGAATCAATTTTTGTGTATTGAAAATCATGGAGTATTTATTATAGGGAATAGAAAAGGAATTAGAAGATTTACATACTACAATGGATGAAGTTTTAAAAAATAGAAAATGATTTAACAATGCGTTGTCTGCAGATGATAAAGGGGAAGGCATTTCCAAAAAAATAAGCGATCGTAACCTTCTATAATCTATAGGGTTACGATCGCTTATAATGTTTTTATTATTTTGGACGTCTACATCAGAAAATAGCTCAACGTAAAGTAGGCTCTTCTTTTTTATCCTTTAATACACACACAATTTAGGTGAGTTGTAGATGTATTAAAGGATAAAAGTAATTTGGGGCGTAATCTATCTATATGATAATTCAAAATGAAATATAAGTCTATATTTTAATGGTTTTTTTTGATTATATTTATGACACTGAGCTCAGAACAATGATGTGGAGGGTAAATATATGAAATCGAATTATGTACCAGTTTTAATTGTTGGAGGGGGATTATCAGGATTAGCGTCTGCGTTATTTCTTGGAAAACAGAACATTGAGTACTTACTTATTGAAAGGCATCTGTCTACTGCAATTCATCCAAAAGCAGGCGGGCTTACTTTACGTACGATGGAGTTATTTCGAGAGTTAGGTTTAGAAAATAGTATTAAATTGGCAGGAAAAGCATTAGAAAATTGCCGAGGAAGAATAGCGGTTCATACAATAGCTGAGGCGAATAATGAAGAATTGGCACAAATGAGGGCGACTCAGTATGGAAACGATGAAAAGTTACTTCAAAAAGTAGGAGAGATTAGTCCGTCAAAACAAACTGCTTGTTATCAAATTACTTTAGAAGAGATGATGTTACAATACGTGAAAAAATTAGGCGGAAAGCTATCTTTTTATCATGAACTAGTTTCTATTGAACAAAATGAAAATGGGGTAATAGCAACTATTCGAGATCGGGAAACAGAAAACGAAAGTGTCATACATTGTGACTATGTAATTGCAGCAGATGGGGCCAAAAGTAAAATACGTGAGCAGTTAGGGATTACAACTGAAGGTCGCGGTACAATCGGTGGCTATTATATGAATATTTATTTTGAGGCTGATTTAAGTGGATTTATACAAGGAGACGCCTTTGGTTTTTCTATGGTACTTCATCCGGAGGTTCTTGGTGCACTTATTCCGGTCGATAACGTGAGTAAATGGATCTATCATGTAGCTTATGATCCAATAAAAGGAGAGCGACCAGAGGATTTCACTATAGAACGCTGTAAACAAATTATTCAAACAGCAATTGGAAGCACAAATGTAGAGTCAGAAATATTAAGTGTTTTACCGTGGGAAGCGACTGAAAGTACAGCTACAAAATTTCAAGAGAATCGCATTTTTTTAGTTGGCGATTCTGCACATATTATGCCGCCAACAGGAGGATTCGGTTCAAATACAGGAATACAAGATGCGCATAATTTAGCTTGGAAATTAGCGGCTGTTATAAAAGGGGCAGCAAAACCAAAATTGTTAGAAACATATCATGAAGAGAGATACCCTGTTGCAAAATTAACGACGCACCATGCGAGTAGTATATTATTTCGTGCTGCGGGCAGAGAGGAAGGTAATTTGAGTAATATGGATAATTTAGCTGTCACTGCTGGTTATCAGTATTGCTCAGAAGCAATTATAGATGAATGTAACACACCGCATAGAATGGATATAGTTGATTTGAACGGACGCCCTGGAACGCGTGCGCCACATTTTTGGGGAACTTATGAAGGAAAAGAAGTTTCTATACTTGATCTATTTGGTAGCAACTTTGTATTACTTACTGGAGAAGAGTCTAGTGCTTGGACTGAAGCTGCAAATGTTGTTTCATCTCGATTAGGCGTAAAGATAAAAGTGTATCAGGTAGGTCTAACTGGTGATTTCATCGATCAAGGTAACTCTATTAGAAAACTATACGGGATAGAAAATGGAGGAGCGATAGTAATAAGACCAGATGGATTTATTGGATGGCGTACGGAAAATGAGGTCTTAAAGCCGAACGTATTACTTGAAGACGTAATGAAGCATTTATTGTGTAATTAAATAAGAAGCACCGCTTGTATTTCAGTGGTAAGTTTATGTAAAAGTAAAAGAATATTAAAAATGTAAATCTTTTATGAAGAAAATCTAAAGAAATGTCGTGGGCGTGACATTTCTTTTTTAATATGCTGTATAATCAATTTAGAAATGAGATTCGTTTTCATTAACGCTCATTTCCTCTTTTGAAATTGCTTGTAATTTTAGCCATAATAAGTTGTTTTTCTTTTTCATTACTTGCCCGATTTATTTTGTTTAAAAATTTTTCAGCATCATTTCCTTTTAAAGTCATAATTTGTTTTCTGTAATATTCAATTGAAATCATATTGTTTCTTGTTACTCGATAGTGAAACATCAAATCATCTAAACGATTGCGTTTATCAGTATTTTTCAAATTAACACCTCCATTCTTGTTAATGTGTAACGAATGTTACATAAAAAATTTAAATTAAAGTTAGATGTATCCGATTGTAAGGTAGAAAATTTGTAAAAAAGAACTACAATAGAGAGTAGTTAAAATTTGAGTGTGAGAAAAAGGAATCTAGTGTAATATAATGAATGATAGATAGATTATAAAGTGTTTGAAAATTAAAAGGTATAGAATAGAATGGAAAAATATAAAGTGAAACTGGATAAAAGAGGGTCCCTATATGTTTAAGAAATGGCTAATTGTTTTCTTTATTTTTGCTGTTTTTTGTGGGAGTGTCGCTGCACTAACATATGCAAATAAAGATAAGAAATATAATTTGAAGGCATTTTCAGGTTTTAAGAATAAATTTGAAAATGATAAACCGAAAGTCGATGCGAATCAGCAAAAACGTTATGAGATTGCAGCAGCAAAACTAGATCAATATTTAAAAGATAAAGGATTTAATGGGAGTGTTCTTGTAGCTAGTAAAGACCATGTAATTTTAAGAAAAGGTTACGGGTATGCGAATGTAAAAGATAATGTATTAACAACGCCAAGAACGAAATATCGCATTGGTTCTATTACGAAAACAGTCGTTGCAGTATCTATCATGCAACTAAGAGAAAAAGGGAAATTAAATATTGAAGACAATGTAAATAAGTATATTCCATCGTTTCCAGCAGATAAAAACATTACGTTACGAAATTTGTTAACACATACGTCCGGGTTACCAGAACAGGGACAAGGTAGTGTTGATGCAGCGTCACGTTTAAAGTTAGTAACTTGGATCGGAGCGCAAACGTTACAATTTCCTGCAGGAACGGGATGGAGATATACAGATTATAATTATATGGTGCTTGCATATATTGTAGAAAAGATAACAAATGAACCACTTGCTGACTATGTGAAAGAAAACATTTTTACTCCTGTTGGAATGCATGAATCTGGGATGGGTGCCACTTTCCCAGGAGATATGTTTTTAGCAGAAGGATATACGAAAAAAGATAATGAGTTAGTAGCTACGCCTCGTTTAAGGATGAATTGGCTATATGGTTGTGGTGAAATGTACACTACAGTTGATGATATGAAAAGGTTAGATGAGGCAATTATGGATGGGAAGCTGCTTTCTAAACAAAGTTTATCAGATATGTTTACTGTATCACCCGCTAGAAAGTATGGATTTAGTTTCTATATTTACCCAGATTATTATCATAATCATGGTGTATTAGCTGGTTGGAACACTTTTAATAATTTTAACTGGGATAAAAGAACGTTTGTAATATTATTCTCTAACGTACAAAATGGTATGAATGATACATTTAATCAAGAGTTTAGGAAATTAGCGAATGATTTAATAGAAGGAAAATAATTATTTTAAAATCGGTATTGATATGTAATTATCAATACCGATTTTTTTATTTAATAATGTTTTATTTAGTGAACAAGCATGTATGAGAGGGGATTAATATTAGAATAAATTTATGAAGGAAGTTAAATGATATTAATGTTAAATATAGGGGATTTGTTTTGTGAATGTCATCTATCTGTATTGAAATTATGTAATTATCATGCGGAAGAATAATTGGTAATTTTTACATTGATGAAAAAGCTTGAGCTTCACACTATGTGAAGCTTTACATTATTGGAGACACGAACAGGAGGGTGAAAAATGAAAAAAGTAGTAAAGTTTTGTTTAATAGCTACATTATCTACAGCGATTATTAGTGGATGTTCTTTTGAAGGGAATAATGAAAATGCTAAAGGGAAAGAGGGTGAAAAAGTAGAGGTACAGAAAAACATTGGGAAATATACGATGCCGGATGAAAAAGATAAACATGAAGGTACATGGCTACAATGGCCACATGAATACACATACGGTCAAGAGTATAAAAAAGAAGTTGAACCTATTTGGGTTAAGATGGCAAGTACTTTAACTGAGGGTGAAAAAGTCCACATTGTTGCATATGATCAGGAAGAAAAAGAGCGAATTAATAAGCTTTTAACAGATGAAGGTCTAAATATGGAGAAGATTGATTTCTTTATAGCGCCTACTGATGATGTATGGGCAAGAGATAGTGGACCAATTTTTGTTTATGACAATAATAAAAATCTAAAAATATTAGATCCAGCATTTAATGGTTGGGGGAAGAAAACTCCTTATAAAAATGATGCCCGTGTACGTGAGAATGTTAGTAAACAATTAGGGATTGAAAGAATTGATTGGGGGAAATTCGTCCTTGAAGGTGGCGCAATTGAATTAGACAGCAATGGGACTGCTTTATTAACTCGAAGTGCAGTAACGAATAAAAATAGAAATCCTGATTTATCAGAAAAGGAAATTGAAAAATATATAAGTGACCTTGGGGTGACAAACTTTATTTGGTTAGATGGAGTACCTAATTTAGATATTACGGATTTTCATATTGATGGATTTGCTAAATTCCATGATAAATCTACCATTGTAACGATGAAAGAAGATGACTTGGCTGAATGGGGCTTGTCAAACAAAGATATGGATAAATTGTTAGATGCAAAAAATGCTTCAGGAAAGAAATATAAATATGAATACTTACCGCTTAGTAAAGATAAAGTTACTTTAGAAGGTGGAAAAACTCTCGATTATAAGGGGTCGTATATCAATTATTATATTGGGAATAAAGTTGTATTGGTGCCTAACTATAATGACCCAAATGACAAAATCGCAAACGATACGATTCAGAAGTTATACCCGGATCGTAAAGTAGTCGGTATTGATGTGAGAGAGCTTTATAAAAATGGCGGAATGATTCATTGTGTTACACAGCAACAACCGATTCAATTGAAGTAATCGATTATAGTTTCGTTATGTTGCTTTATAGACAAAATAGGTGAAATGCTATCTTTACTTATTTTGTCTTGTTTTAACATCTGTAATAAGAATGAAATGTATAATTTTAATGTAATGATAATTAAATAAAAATATATTGTCATTATTGTTTTATATGGAAAAGGAGAAAAATGTTTGTGTTAAAGAATTTAAAAAAAGTTTTTTCGTTGTTCCCTATCATTCTACAGTACATTTTAAATGTTGCTTTGATTTGCTTAGGGATTGTTCTAAGTGTGTTTCTGATGAAAGAAGTTATTCAATTTATACAAGAACTTAAATTAAATAGTGAGGAATCTAGTTATCATTTGATTGATAGTATCGTCGTATTCTTTTTATATTTTGAATTCATCGTAATGATTATAAAGTACTTTCAAATGAATTTTCATTTTCCATTACGTTATTTTATATATATAGGTATAACTGCTATCGTTCGTTTAATTATTATAGATCATGATAGTCCAATTGATTCATTGTTATATGCTTGCGCGATTTTTGTATTAATTAGTGCTTTATTCATTGCAAATTCTAAAATAATGCGTCGTGATTTAGAAGAGTGAACATTTGTTGTTTAAATCAAAAAAGATGTTATATCTTTTGGTAAAAAGGAGTAACGGTATTGAAAGAAATAATTTTAACCAGTTTCATAATAATAGGGTTTATGATTCTACTATTTAATTGTATACTTTCATAATTTAAAGAATAACAAGTTAATAAAGAAAGAGGTTTTTGTAAATATGGTTCATTACAATAATCAAAATAGTTTACATCAAATATTTACATTAAAGGGAACAGTTATAAGAGATATTTTCCCGCAAATTTTATTATATATATGTGTTTCAACGATAGTAACTGTAATTAATTATTATTATGCAGCAATAAAAATTAATCAAACTCCTTGGGTAATTGTTGGAGGGGCTTTAGGCCTACTGTTAGTTTTTCGTACTAACACTGCCTATGATAGGTACTGGGAAGGTAGAAAGTTATTTGGTGCGATTGGTGCCTGTACTAGAAATTTAGCAGTTAGTTTTTTATGTTATTGGGAGTCTGAAGGGAAAAAGACGGATCAGGAAAAGCTAAAATTTTTACATTTATTAATTGCTTTTCCAAAGATAGCGAAAGGACATTTGAGAGACGAAAAAGATTTATCTGAGATAAAAGCATTGCTTGATATTTGTTCTGATAAGGAAAAAGAAATATTGACTGGGTCTATTCATTTACCGATTAGTATAGTTTTTATGTTAAAAACTATACTATCAAAAGGTTTGAAAACGGGTCAAATTCATCCAAATGCAATAATTAATATGGAAGCTGATTTGAATACTCTGCTTACGGCTGTGGGTGGATGTGATCGTATCAAAACGACGCCTATTCCTTTTGCATATTTTGCTCATATTAAAATTTTACTGCTCATATTTTGCGGGACTTTACCGATTGGTCTTGTTGATAGTCTTGGGTGGGTTACAGTACTTGCAACTACGTTTATAAGTTTTGCATTTATAGGGATTGAAGCAATAGGTGTTGAAATTGAAGATCCATTTGGTCAGGACCCAAACGATCTTCCACTAGAAGGGATTTGTATAGGGATAGAAACACATTTATTAAATTTATATAATCAAAACGGTCTGTTCGAAGTAATGGATATGAATCTTGATAAAAAAATCATCTAATCGTTAATTGTACGATGATTATATTTTTAATATTGTCATGAAATACTTCATTTAAAAATCTTGTCAAGAGTCAATTTACGGCTTAACGACAGCTTTATATTTTTTATATAAATATATAAAATTTCTCCGTGCTATAATCCATTCATGAAAAGTGCACGTTTCAAAAATTGTAATGAAAAGAGAAATAGATGGCTTATTGAAATCAGTTATTCAATCATTATTGAAAAGCGAGGTAAATAATATGGAACAACAACATAATGGAATTATTTTTACTGCAATACCAGACGAATCGAATGAATATTATCAACCATTTTATGAAGACATTATTTACTTTAATGAATACTTAAATGAAAAAAAATCATTTACCGATCACCTTATATCTTTATCTGTTGAAGAGCAAGACTTTCATACAAACTTTTTCGAATATGATGATATTTGGCTAAGAGATGTTGCACCAGTTGTAACGAATCATCTTGTTAAATTTAAATATCGACCAAATTATTTACCAGATGATCAAGGACGATATTTAGATCAACAATTTAATAAATGGTTGAAGAAAAATGACTTTGAGTATGTGAAATCACCATTAATATTGGATGGTGGTAATCTTATTTGGAATAAAAAAGATACCGTTATATTAACAGAACGCATATTTGATGATAACGATGATTGGACAGAAGAGGAAATAATTGAGCAATTAGAGTGGGATTTAGATGTGAGCCGGGTTATTATTATTCCTGCTGAAGAAGGAGATGTGCTTGCGCACGCAGACGGAATGGTTAAATTTATTGATGAACACACAATGTTTATTAGTGATTTTCTAGGGGATCATGAATTTAGATACCATGTTCAAGAGATTATTCAAGAGCAAATGCCAAAAGCTGAATTTATAGTTGTTCCTTCGTCATATACAGAGAAAGGACAATATGATCAAGAAATAGCCTCGGCAAAAGGTTTATATATAAATATGTTAGAAACATGTGACGCCCTTTATGTTCCTAAGTTTGGATTAGATAAAGACGGGGAAGTTTTACGATATATTCAACAGTATACGGAAAAACAAGTTATTCAAATTCATGTAGGAGAAATATCGACTATGGGAGGCGCAATGAATTGTTTAACGTGGTATTGTCCGAGTCATTTGTTACCTTCAAAAATGAAAAGATTGAGCAATCAGAATGAAGGTTCTTCAATTAGAAAAATTTTTGATTGGTTTTAATAAATAAGCGTATAAGAAAATGTATTCAAGGGGTATTTATATGTATACAATTACTGAATTTTCGCGGATTTGTAAAATGAGTACACGAATGTTAAGGCATTATGATAAAGAGGAGATATTAAAACCAGCGTATGTGAACCCGGTAAATGGATATAGATATTATGAGCAAGGACAGCTAGAAATAGCATTGAAAATTAAAAGGCTAAGGGAGTACAAGTTTCCTTTACCGAAAATTAAAGTCATTCTTCAATCATCAGATCAAGATTCATTTATTAAACATATGCAAGCGCAAATTATAGAGTTGTCTCATGAGGTGAAACAAAATTTACAGGTTATTTCTGAAATGAATGAAATGGTACGTATGAACAATGGTCTTAATATTGCTCGTCATAGAAGTTACGATATATTAATTGGCATGAGAAATGAAATAACGGTAATTGCTCAAAGATTACAAATAGATATAGATGATATGGATGATTATTTTTATGACTTATATGAAAATGTACAAAAAAGTAGCTTTCAAATAGTCGGTTCTCCATCCGTAGTTTTTTATGATAAAGAGTATATTCCAAATCACAGTGATATTGAATTAAGAATTCCGGTTATGGATGATGACAATAAAGGTGTATTACAAGAGTGTGAAATAAAAAAGCTAAATCAGCATCAAATTGTTACTACTATGCATTATGGCAGCTATGACTATATAGGTTATGCTTATATGGCATTAGAAGAGTGGGTGGAAAGTAATGGCTATATAATAGATAGTCACCCATATGAAGTTTATATAAAGGGACCTGAATGTGATTGTTTAGTAGAGGAGTATGTGACACAAATTTGTTTTTTAGTTACGAAAATAGAATGAGAATAAGGATTGACATTAACATTATGTCAATCCTTATTCTATATACGAAAGCAATTTATCATAATAAAAAGGAGAAAGAATATGAGAAGAACAATCATGATTATTTGTATGGTTTTTAGTATGGTATGGTTTTTAGTATGGTATGGATTTCGGCATGTACTCCTGGAGTAGGAGAAGGGGAAAATGGTAGCGCTGTTCTACCTAATCAGTTACCTAAAAATGTAGTGTTTAAAAATGGTACAATCTATACTTCAAACGGAAAGCAAGACATCGTAGAGGCTGTAGCCGTTAAAGAAGGGAAAATTACATTTGTTGGTTCAAACAAGGATGTAGAGGGATTTATAAATGAAGATACGAAAGTGGTGGATTTACAGGGACGTTTTATCCTCCCTGGTTTTGTGGACAATCATAACCATATATTTGAAGCAAAGTCACCAGCAGCAGGGAATTGTAGTGTCTCACCAGATGCTTCCCTGCAAGAACAACGCTCGTATTTAAAGGCTTGTAAAAAAGATGTGAAAGATGGCGAATGGATCAGTGGAACGGGATTTAGTTTGGAAGAGCTGTTAAAAGATATGGACGAAAAATCAGAACAACAAACTCCATTACAAGTTCTTGATGAATTATTTCCTAATAACCCAGTATTAATTATGGAAAGAACCTCTCATGCTGTATGGGTTAACTCAAAAGCACTCGAGTTAGCGGGAATAAATAAAGATACGAAAGATCCGCAAGGCGGAAGAATCATTCGGGATCCAGAGACAGGAGACCCGTTTGGGATTCTTTATGATACAGCAGGAGATATCGTGATGGAAAAAGCATGGAATTCCCAGCCGAAACTCTTTGAAAAAAATTATGAAGGTTTGCTGGATGGATTAGATGAGGTTGCGAAGAATGGTATTACTACAGTGGGTGATGGCCGTCTTTATTGGAAGCGAGGCTGGTTAGACGTTTGGAATAAAGTAAATGACGAGAAAAAACTAACAACGCGAGTAGTACTTCGCCCGTGGGTATACCCGAATTTAAATGAAGCAGAACAAATGGAGTATTTCAAAAAAATTAAGCGCGATGATGTATCATCTCGAATGCTTATTAATCAAGTGAAAATGTATAGTGATGGAATTAGCATTAACAGTACAGCTAAAATACTAGAAAAATATAAATTTGAGTGGTTTAAGGGAACACCGTATGGTTTGAACTATATTCCGGAAGAAAAAATGAAATGGTGGTTGACGGAGCTTAATAAAATTGGTTACGGTGCACTCATTCACACAATTGGGGATGGTGGAGTAAGAGAGAGTTTAAATGCGATTGAAGCAGCGAAAAAGAAGGCGCGAATCAGCCTTATACGCTTACGCACGTGGAAATGGTAGAAGATAGTGATATAAATCGTTTTGCTAAATTAGGTATTAGCGCTGATTTTCAAGTAGGCCATGATTTTGCGGAAGATCCTAAACAAAGCTGGGCAAGTACGTATTTTTCAGATCAACAGATGAAACGAATTATGCCATTAGGGCGAATTTGGAAAACAGGAGCAAATGTATCGCTTAGTAGTGATTGGGATGTAAATGAACTGAATCCGCTTGTGACGATTTCGAATGCATTAAGCATTGATGAAAAGGGCTTGTCTGATGTATACGCAGCTATTGATGCCTATACAATTAAGCCAGCTAAAGCATTAGGTCTTGATAAAATTACAGGTTCGATTGAAGTAGGAAAATCGGCTGATATGGTATTACTAGATGAAGATATTACTAAAATGAGTGTCGATAAGATTCCGAATGCGAAAGTTTTAGTGACGGTTTTACAAGGAGAGGTAGTGTATCACAAGGAGAAATAAAGAGTTGTTTTATGATGGTGCTTCAAGAAAATGAAAATATTTCTGTTGACCTTAACACGATGTCAAAGTATAGACTGGACTTACATTCAGAGAAGGGGTGAACATGTATGAGAAATATAGAAAATAGTTTGTTTTATATGCCGGCAGAATGGGAGAAACATGAAGGAACATGGCTCCAATGGCCTCATGATAAGACTCATAGGGGTGAAGGTTACAGAGCTAAGTTGGATGATATTTGGATAACGATGGTAAAGGAGCTTCATTACGGAGAAAATGTGCATATTGTTGTATATAATGATGAAGAAAAAGTGCATGTTGAATCGAAGTTAATTGAAGCGAAAGTAAATATGGATAAAATCGATTTTTTAATTGAAGAAACTGATGATATTTGGATCAGAGATAATGGACCGATATTTGTAAAAGATAAAGAGGGAAATCTCCGCCTAACACACTGGATTTTTAATGGTTGGGGAGATAAATATCCGTATGAAAATGATGCTGTTATTCCGGCGAAAATAAGTGAAACATATAGTATTCCAAAAGTTAAATCTAGTGTCTGTCTAGAAGGTGGAGGAATAGAGATAAACGGAAATGGAACGTTAATGGCGGCAAAAACTTCTATTATAAATGAAAATCGAAATCCTACACTAAGCCAGGAAGAGATTGAAATGGAATTAACGAAGTATTTGGGAGTAACGAATTTTATATGGATAACGGGCATTCGCGGAGAGGATAATTATGATGAAGATACAGATTACCATATTGATGGGGCAGCACGTTTTGTAAATGAAAATACAATTCTTTATGAATATGATCCTTTCGGGGAAGGCGAATCATACTTTTTGGAGGCGTACGAAAAGCATTATCAAGAATTGCGACAAGCAAGAAATATAGATGGAAGGTCATTTCAGCTCATACCAGTACCGGTGACAAGAAAAGTGGTAAAAGAAGCAGACTGTAAGGGCTCATATTTGAACTATTATATTGGAAATGAAGTTGTATTAGTTCCTATATATGGGGATGAACATGACAAGTTAGGGCTTCAAATCATAGAAGGGCAGTTTCCAGGAAGAAGAATTGTCGGTATTTATGTAAATGAACTGTTTGCGTATGGTGGCATGATTCACTGTGTGACGCAGCAACATTTGGCATAAAGTAACCGAAATGAAAAAAGCATGCAGAGTATATACTCTGCATGCTTTTTATAATGCTGAAAACTCTTCAACAAGTGAGCTAAAACGATTTAGTGCACTTTCAATTGGCTCTGGTGTAGTTAAATCAACACCAGCTTTTTTAAGTAGGTTTAATGGATAATCAGAGCTTCCACCTTTAAGGAATTCGATATAGTTTTTCTGAGCATTTGGATCGCCGCTTAATAATTTATCGGCAATTTGAATGGCAGAGGCAAATCCAGTTGCGTATTTGTACACGTAAAATGGACGATAGAAGTGAGGAATTCTAGACCAGCCGTATTTTACTTCTTCATCAAATACAAGTGAATCACCGTTATATTCTCTAAATAACTTTTCATAAATTTCACTAAAGACTTGGGCATTTAATGGTTTACCTTGCTCGGCCATTTCATGTGTAATTTTTTCAAACTCAGCAAACATGATTTGTGTAAAGAAAGTACCTTTAAAGCTCTCAATAAAATGGTTAATTAAATGATTACGCACGTTCGTTTCTTTTGCTTCTTTTAATAAATAGTGAATTAATAACACTTCATTTACTGTAGAAGCGACTTCTGCAACAAAGATAGTATAGTGTGCAGAAATTCTTGGTTGGTATCCGTGTGAGTAATGCGTATGCATACCGTGACCGCATTCATGAGTAAGAGTGAAAAGGCTGTTTAAATCATCATGATGGTTTAAAAGAATGAAAGGATGAACACCGTATACACCAAAGTTATAAGCGCCAGAACGTTTTCCAGGTGTTTCTCTCACGTCTATATAGCGTTTATCTTTAAAGCTTTTTAATGTTTCAATATATTCTTCACCTAAAGGAGCGAGTGACGCGATCATTATGTCAAACGCTTCGTCGTATGAAATGTCTTGTTTTACACCTTTTACTAAATCAACACTCAAGTCGTATTGTCTTAGTTCATCTACATTTAATTTTTCTTTTCTAAGTTCATTATATGTATGTAATGATTGAATGTTTTTTTTCGTCGTATCAATTAAATTTTCATATACTTCTTTCGGAACCATATCGCCAAATAATGATTTTTCTAAAGCCGATGGATATTTTCTTAGCTTTGAAACGGTAACATTATTTTTAATAGCTGCGGATAAAGTAGAAGCGATAGAGTTTTTTAACTGAACATATGGTTTGTAATAAGCTTTATAAGCTTCTTTACGATTCTCACGATTCTCATCTTCTATTAACTTTGCATACATTCCACGTGTTAAGTTTACTTTCTCTCCATTATCAGTAGTCACTTCACCAAATAGTATATCTGCATTATTTAACATGCCGTATGTATGCTGCGGGGAGGAGAGTGCTTCACCCATTTGTGATAAAATTTCTTCTTGGTCCTTATTTAATACGTGTTTTTTATAACGGTATAATTCAAATAAGTCTTCTTTATAATATTGTAAGCCTTCTGCTTCTTCTATGTAAGCATGTAATGTGTTTTCATCTACGCTAAGCAAGAATGGGGAAAAGAAAGATTTAGCCGCACTTACTTTCACGTGTAATTGTGATACTTTATCGACAAGGGATTGAGCGTCAGTATCGCGTGTATCAAGATCCGATTGTAATCGTGCATAAGCGAACATTAAAGATATTATGCTAGAAATTTCTTCACTCTTTGTTAAATAAGCTAATAAACTATTACCATCGTGAATATTTCCATTAAACTCGTGTAGTTCATTCGTTAAAACTTCAATTTTATGAAAATCGCTTTCCCAATCTTCAATTGTATGGTAAATATCCGCTAAATCCCATTTTTCTTTATCAGCTACTTGTAGTCGATCTTTAAGTTCAGTCATAATCATTTCCTTTCTAAATATGTAGTTATATTCCTATATAACTATGAAATACAACAAATTGCAAAAAATCCCTGCTGGAAATTAAGAAGCCTTTCCTGAAATGGGAAGGCTTCAAAAATTATAATGTACGACCGAGCGTTGAATATAAAAGATTTATATATTGTTTTTCGTAATAATAAAAATCGTACTGTGATTGCTATAGAACTAAATATTAGTATGTTTTTAACGTGATTTTAATAGATGTTATATTTGCTTTACGATAAAATGATTATAGTGTAAAATTACACTATAAGTGTAAAGTGATAATTAATGGGTGTTTTTACACTTTTGGTTATTAGGGCTTTCTAAAGCAAGATGATGAGTTTTTATTATTAATGTTAGCGGAGACAATTTGATGTAGCGGTTATTAGAGGAAGTTCTTTATATAAATCGTAATTTTAAATTTTTAAGGGTATTTCTGTATAGGAATTAGTAGAAAAAGGAGAGGAAATATGAAAAAAACAAAAATGAAATATAGCATAGCATTTATTTTATTACTATTAACATCATGTGATATAACGGATGAAGAACTTGAACAAAAAGCACAAAGTTATACAAAATCGGAGTATGGTATTTCTGTTAAACTAAACCAAGTTGAAACACTGGATAGCGGAAAAGATTTCCTTGGTCCAAAGTGGCGGATAGTTTCTGTACAGCAAGTCGATGAACCGTATTTGCAATTTCAACTTTCTTTCGAGGGACAAATCTCTCCAAAAGTAAATAATGATAACTATAAAATAAAAAAAGAAGCGAATGATTTACAAGAAAGATTCAATACATATTATGAAAAAAAAGAGAGTAATACTATCCTTGTTTTCGATCAAATACAGGCGGGGGATACTGTTTTCGATAAAAATGCTGAGAAAGAAATAGCGAAGAAAAATTTGAAGCAGTATTATACAGCAGTTTTTAGAAGTAATACTGTTTTAGATGTAAACAATCCTGTACATATGGAAACATTAGCGGAGGCTACAAGAAGTATTAAGGAATTCAATAAAACGATTGAAAATAGTAAGAGTAGTGTGGAAGATATAACGATTAAGCTGCCAGACGTTAATAAGGATGTATTAAAAAATATTGCAGTAGATGATATATTAACGGCTGAAGATGCGAAAAAGACCCTTGAGAAAAAGGCTGATTATATGAAAGTTTTACGGTCTACGAAGTGAAGAAAGGGGCCTTCCTCAGGTGTGAAAGGAAATAGTCTGACACCTTTACTTATTACAAAACATATAGTATGATGATTTCAGTAAATTAGATTTCAATGACTATAATATAAATTAATGAGAGGTGCTTTTTGTGAGTGCGGTAGGTACTAAATAGGAAAAATTTAATGAAATAAATCGGATAAGACCAGGGGATTTTTATGTACATCATACCCCTAATTTTGTCATGGATTTATTTCGAAACCTATGAAGATACCTACAATACTTTATAAAGCGTGTAATAAGGGGATTGCCATCTGTTTTTTATGGCTTATTTTCTCATATGTTATTACACTTGCCTTGTAAATGTAAAAGCTGCGGTATCCCCGCAGCTTTTTTGTATATGTTTTTAATGTATAAAAATGGTAATTGAATAATGTAGAACTCATTGGAATCTAATGAGTAGGTATCTTCATTTATGATATAAATCAATCATAGTGAGGAGAAACAAAATGAATACGATGACTTTTGGAAAGTTACAATATAACGAATTAATGGAAATAGTGAAATCATATTGTGTAAGTGGATTAGGTAAGGAATTATTAAATAAATTAGAGCCGAGTACGAGTATAAAAGTAGTGAGAAATCGCTTAAATGAAACGACAGAAGCACGAGCTATAGTAGATGCAGAAGGGCATGTTCCTTTCTTCGGAATTTCCAATATCGCTAGTACAATTCAAAAATTAGAAAAAGGGATGATTTTGGACCCAGCGGAGTTAGTGAGCGTTTCAGACTTCTTACGTGGGTGCCGAAAGATTAAAAAGTTTATGCTAGATAAAGAATTTTTTGCGCCAGTATTAGCTTCCTATGCAAATTCAATGACTGAATTTAAAAGTATTGAAGAGGAAATTAACTTTTCAATTAAAGGAAATAGCATTGATGCAGCGGCTAGTAAAGAGTTAAAACGAATTCGAAATAACATTGATTCTGTAGATGGGAAAATAAAAGAACGTTTAACGAAGTTTTTAAATAGTAGTGCAAATAAGAAGTATATTCAAGAATTCTTTATTAGTAAAAAGGATGATCGCTATACGATTCCAATCAAATCTACCTATAAAAATCAAGTTGCGGGAAGTATTGTTGAAGCTTCCGCTAAAGGTTCTACTGTATTTATAGAACCACATACGGTTACAAAGTTAAATGCGGAGCTCGCAAGTTGGAAAGCAGAAGAAGCGATGGAAGAGTATCAAATTTTAGCGACTTTATCAGGAATGGTATTAGAAAATATTTATCATATAAAAATTAATATGGAATTGATTAGTCAATATGATATGGTATTTGCGAAAGCGAAGTTTAGTAAATCAATCGATGGAATAGAGCCGAAATTAAATGATCATGGCTACATTCATTTAGTGAATTGTAAGCATCCGCTTTTAAGTGGGAAAGTAGTACCATTAAACTTTGAAATCGGTCAAAACTACCGAAGTTTAATTATTACAGGACCAAATGCGGGCGGGAAAACAATTGTGCTGAAAACAATCGGATTGTTAACATTAGCGACAATGTCAGGCCTTCATATCGCTGGAGATAAAGAAACGGAAATTGCTATTTTCGAAAATGTATTTGTAGACATTGGTGATAATCAAAGTATCGAAAATGCACTAAGCACATTTTCATCTCATATGAAAAATCTTTCCGAGATTATGAGGGTGTCAAATAATAATACGTTGCTATTATTTGATGAAATAGGAAGCGGCACAGAACCGAATGAAGGTGCGGCGCTTGCGATATCTATTTTAGAAGAATTTTATCTAACAGGATGTATTACAATTGCAAGTACGCATTACGGTGAAATTAAACGATTTTCAGAAATGCATAGTGCCTTTATGAATGCAGCGATGCAATTTAATAGTGAAACGTTAGAACCGCTTTATAAATTAGTGATCGGTAAATCAGGTGAAAGTAATGCACTTTGGATTGCGAATAAAATGAATGTGAGAGAACATGTACTGCAAAGAGCGAAAGAGTATATGGGAAATAAAGAATACGCTATAGAAAAAGTGAATGAAAGTAAAATTAGAAAACCGAAAATGGTGCAAGGAAAAAGAGAAAATGACTATGAATATAAAATTGGCGACCGTGTGAATTTGTTAGATTATAACGATTTCGGGATTGTATATAAGGAAAAAGATAATTTCTATAATGTCGTTGTATATTATAACGGTGAATTCGTTGAAGTGAATGTGAAACGTACTACTTTAGAGGTAGCGGCGAAAGAATTATACCCAGAAGGATATGATTTAAATACACTATTTGTTGATTATAAAGAAAGAAAAATGCAACACGATATTGAGCGCGGATCGAAAAAAGCGCTTCGTAAAATTGAAAAAGAAATAAGAAAGAATAGAGGATAATATAGAATGGTAACGATTAGACAAGAACAAAAAAATGATTATAGTAAGACAGAAGAAGTTGTAAAACAAGCATTTTTAAATGAAGAATTTAGTGATAAAAAAGAACATGAACTTGTAAAACGTATTAGAAAATGTGATGCATTTATTCCAGAATTATCATTAGTTGCGGTTGATGAGGGAATAGTGGGGCACATTTTGTTATCAAAAATTACAATAGAACAGGATGGAACTTCTGTAGAATCATTAGCACTTGCACCAGTATCAGTTGCTAGGGGCCATCAGAAGAAAGGAATTGGCGGAAAGCTTACCACGGCTGCTTTAGAAAAAGCGAAAGAACTAGGATATGAATCTGTTGTGGTATTAGGGCATCCAGAGTACTATCCGAAATTCGGTTTTGAACGCGCAAGTCAGTGGAATATAAAAGCACCATTTGAAGTGCCAGATGAAGTGTTTATGGTGATGGAGCTAAGAGAGAACGCTCTTCAAGGTGCAGAAGGAGTTGTTCAATATTCGAGTGCTTTTTCTGAATAGGAATATCGAATAAGAACCATTAAGGTAAAGTAAATGAACTCATAAAAGATGCTATCTTTTTGTAGGAATGTACAGAAAGATAGCGTTTTTTTATTAAGCAGATCTATTTACGTATATTTTGCCCAATGAATAATTAAGGTGGTAAAATTGATATAGAAATGCAAAGGGAGAGAATATAATGAAGAATCGAGAAACAGATAGCAATGAGAATGTAGTTACGTTATATGTTACAAGACACGGTAAAACAATATTAAATGCGAATCATCGCGCGCAAGGTTGGGCAGACTCTCCGTTAGTAGAAAAAGGTGTGGAAGTTGCCACAAATTTAGGAACGGGATTAAAAGATATTCATTTTACGAATGCGTATAGTAGTGATAGCGCTCGAGCGATTGAAACTGCTAATTTAGTATTAAAATATAGTGAGCAATCAAAATTGAAACTTGAGAAAAGAAAAGATTTACGAGAATTAAATTTCGGTATTTTTGAAGGTGAAAAACTTGACAATATGTGGGATACGATTGGAAAAGCTGCAGGTGTTACATCACCAGAAGAACTCATGAAGTTTTCTATTCAAGAAGTGATTAATCTTATTAGAGCAGCAGACCCTACGAAACAAGCGGAAGATTGGGAATTATTTTCTACTCGTATAAAAACAGAGATTGATAAAATTAGTGAAGAAGCTGCTAAAAATGGAGGTGGCAACGTTTTAGTTGTCGTTCATGGGCTTTTGATTACTGCCTTAATAGAAATGTTAGATCGTAGTAAAACAAAGCTTGGAGTGGAAAATGCTAGTGTGACGAAGATTGTATATCAAGATGGAACATACACAGTCGAGTCGGTTGGAGATATGAGCTATGTTGCAAAAGGGAAAGAAAGTGTGGAGGAAACCTTCGCTGAGTAGTAGTGTAAGTGTAAAGCGATTTGCCGCTGTTTTTGTTAGATGTTTAAGCTGGGGGTAAGGCAATGTATTTTCATGATTTGATGAAATTTAAAGGATATATATATTTAAACAAATTGTTCGAACCAGAAGATAATTCACTGAGGGTGCTTATTGATAGATGTGAAGTTAACGAAACTAAAAGCCTCGTAAAAATCACAGATGAGGTTGAATTAGAAGCATATTCCATTGATGTTGATGAAAATCTATCAATTCTGCAATTGGATTTTGAAACGTACGTTGCTTACTCTATTACTAATGAATCGTTTACTGTAATGGATGATTACGAAATTTCAGAGGGTGAAATTTTTAAGATTTACTCAAAATCAAGATATTTAGATTTTGTTAAAGCAGGAACAATTGCTGAATTTATATTTCCTGGAGAGCAGTTCATTCACTATCAAATTCCTTGTTTGAACCATATAATCGACATTATTTCATATGATGAGCCGGAAATTACTGAAATAAAAAGAAACGAATAAAATTCCATAATAAAAGAGCATCGTAATCGATGCTCTTTTATTATGGAATTTTTCCTTTTTAAATTGGAACGATTACGGGATTAATAAAATCTTCCCTGTACTTTTTCTGCTCTCTAATAATTCATGTGCAAGAGCACCATCTTGCAAAGCGAATGTAGCAGGACTCGCGATGTTTAATTTTCCAGTAGTGATCCAATCAAATAATTGAGTAGAGCGTTGCTTGCGTTCTTCATACGTAGTAAGAACGTTCCAAAGGTCTCCGCCAGTTAAAGTTTTCGAAGTATCCATAAGCATACGAGGATCAACTGGCGCAGGATTACCGCCGGCCATTCCGTAAAATACGACAGTACCGCCAATTTTAGTAGCGTTAAAACTTTCCTCTAATGTAGAACCTACTGATTCATACACAACATTTACGCCAGCGTCATTGGTTATTTCAAGTACTTTCGTAGGCCATGCTTCAGTATATAAAAATACGTGATCAGCACCAGCTAACGTAGCTACTTGTGCTTTTTCTTTTGATGATGTAAGACCGATTACTGTTCCGCCCTGTAGTTTAATCATTTGGATGAGAAGCTGACCAACACCACCAGCTGCGGCATGTACTAAAGCTATATCACCCTGTTTTATTTGATAGCTATCTTTCGTTAAATAATGTGCTGTTAATCCTTGTAATAAGACAGAAGCGGCTGTTTCAAAAGAAATAGAATCTGGAAGTGGGATTGCTTTTTCTGATGGAACGGCAACTAATTCTGCATTTGCAAATGGAACATCCGCAAATGCAATGCGGTCTCCAGCATTGATAGGAGTAACGTTAGCGCCTACTTTTTCAACAATTCCAGCCCCTTCGTAACCTAATATATAAGGCGGATTGCCAGCGAGATGATAATCACCGCGGCGTCTATAAATATCAGCAAAGTTTAAACCGATAGCTTTCGTGCGGACAAGAATTTCATTTGGATTTAAGATTGGATCATGTATTTCTTTATATTGTAGTACATTAGCGTCTCCGAATGTTTCGAAACAAAGTGCTTTCATATGGAATACCTCCATTTATATTGTTTGTTGATGCTCTTTATCATACAATACAAATATCAATAGACAAAGAGGATTATTTCGATAAAATCAATCGGAAATATCGATTGAAAAGAGGGATGATAAATGGAGATAAAACAATTAATTACATTTAAAGTAGCGGCAGAAACTTTGAATTTTACACAAACTGCGAAGAAATTAAACTTTGCCCAATCGAGCGTAACAGCGCAAATTAAAACGTTAGAGGCTGAGCTCGGTACGCCGTTATTTGAGAGATTAGGAAAACGCCTTTTCTTAACTGAAGCCGGAAGAAAGTTTCAACTATATGCTGATAAGATGATTGCACTTAGTAACGAAGCAAAAATGGCTGTGAAAGATGATGAAGAAATGGCAGGTACGTTAATAATTGGTGCACAAGAAAGTCAGTGTACATATAGGCTTCCATCTATATTAAAGAGGTTTAAAACACAATTTCCTCAAATAAAACTTATATTTAAACCGGCGCATTCCAATAAAGATGCGAAGGAACAATTAATGGAGGGAAAATTAGACCTTGCATTTATTTTGGATGAATGTAAAACAGAAGATGTTTTGCATGTGGAGCCGCTTATGAAAGAAGAATTAAAAGTAGTAGTTGCTCCGGGGCATCGTTTGCTTGAACAACCTTTCGTTTCTACAAAAGATTTAGAGAGTGAGACACTTTTATTAACAGAACTCGGTTGCTCGTATCGGACTTTATTTGAGGAGTTATTTCGTGCGGAAGACGTATATCCGGCAAATAAGATTGAGTTTGTTAGTGTCGAGGCAATTAAACAATGCGTTATTGCAGATTTAGGTGTAGCAGTTTTGCCGGCAATAGTAGTAGAAAAAGATATACGAGAGGGAACGATAAAAGAGTTGCATTTAGAAAATACAATCACGCCGATTTATACACAAATTGCTTGGCATAAAGATAAATGGATGACATCGCCGTTACAGCAATTTATTGAGGTAACGAGGGATTCTTTTAATTAACAGGTGTTATAGGTGAGCAAGTAATATAATAAACGATTAACTTATTTACGGAAAGAAAGAGCATGTTTTGAAAAAGATTAATCAAAACGTGCTCTTTCTTTTTGTGTTTATTAAGTTCAGTTGCAGTAATTAACTAACTAAGGTCTGTATCAGGAGGAGTATATCCAAGGTGACGAGCCATTGATACGATTTGGCCTTTATGATGAAACTCATGTGTTTCTGTATGAGTTAAAAGCCATAGCGGAGTTGTGCTCCAAGGTTCTTGTTGCCATTTCACTTCATTTGCTATGTTTTCGAGCCACCGGTCATTATATTCATCTAAAAAGCGTTGTACAGTTTCATCTACTAACTTAAATCTAGTACGAACTGTTTCGACATCTGCATGCTCAATTTCGTGATCGCTAGCAAATGAAAAATCTGCTCGTTTTTGTTTAAATGCGAATGATCCGAGCCAATATCGATAGCAATCGGCTACATGAATATGGGTTTTTATAATGCTGCCACTTCCGAAGTTAGGAACTGTGCTGTTCAATTTTTCTCGTGGGATTTCTTCCAAAAACGTAAATAGAGTTTCTCTTGTAGCGCTAATAAGATTATATTGTTGTTTTAAAACATCTATCATGCATTACACTCCTTTTTGTTTACAGAAATATTTGTGCAGTAAGTAATTCTATATTTACGAGGAGTGAACCTTTTTTGTTGTTTTCAGTGAGCATATTAGGTGTATTTTTTAATTGTTTCTGATAAATTAAACAAGGTAAAACTTTAATGACTGTAACATTATTAGCTCATAATAAATTGTACATCAAGGAAGGAAACGATAAAATGAATAGAATAGTTGGTTTGAAACAATTTGAAATGACACGTGGAGCATTACTTAAATTTATGGAAACGTTAGATGATAAAACTGCGGATACACAGCCAGAGGGCTTTAACAATACAATTCGTTGGCATATTGGTCACGTGTTAACAGCGGCAGAGACTTTCATGTTTGGAAGAGAATTTAAACAATTACCAACTGAATATCCAGGCATGTTTGGATATGGATCAAGACCATCTAAATGGAAAACAGAAGGGCCGTCATTGGAAGTGTTAACGGCTCAATTAAAAGAACAAGCAAAGCGCATTAATGAACTTCCGGAAGAAGCATTTGAAAATAAACTTCCAGAGCCATTTTTAGGATTGGAAACAGTTGGAGAGCTTTACGGTATGATGCTTTATCATGAAGCAGATCATATTGGGCAAATGAAGGCGATGGAACGGATTATAAAAGCAGCAAAGTAAAAATATAAAAAGGCTCTACAGTTTTAAAATTATCAATACCTGAATTAAAAAACACTTAAAATATCAAGGCCCTAACATATTATACATGGTTAATATGTTAGGGCCTTTTGTTTTTGGCAATGAGTTTTGTAACTAAATTTGAATAGTATTTTTCTCTATTTGAGTAGAAATAACTAAAGTTCCATTAACGGTCGTTTATGGTTAGATGAACTGTAGCATTTTTGCGATGTAATAAAAGATATAACAGTTGTATCATGAAATTTCCGGATTTCTTGTATTTGTTGTCCCATATGGAAGAATCTCATATATTTTTGCAGCAAGTGCTTGGGGAGATTCCTTTGCCCCTCTTTTAAGCCAATCGTTAACAATATTAAAGATACCGCCTGCTAAAAATAGGATTTGCATTCTACTTATGTCATGATTGCGCGTAATATCCGCTTGAAAGACCTTTTCCATTGTGTAATTCAAATAATCAAGCATCATACTAGATATATTTGAATCAATCAATTTTCCTGATGGCTTCTGTGCAGACACAAATCCCTCTATGATATATTCAATAATTAGCTGCATACTTTCATACGGGTCCAAACTATCAACCTCATTCAAGAATTGTTGAACAATTTCATCCACAGATACTTGCACGACGTCGTAAACGTTGCGATAGTATTTGTAAAATGTGACTCTGGCAACTCCAGCCTTTTTGCAAATAGCTGTTACCGTTATATCTTGCAGTTTATGTTCATGCAACAGTGCACTTAATGCCTCCATAATGTATGTCTGAGAGTGTATACTGTCTTCTCTTGACTTTCTCAAAGCTAACACATCCCTTCATTCTGTTCGTTTTAAGTGAAAATCATCACATATTGCTTGAAAGATGAAAATCCACTGCTATACTTACACATGTAAGTACAATTGTTAGCGTAGTGATAACGTCATTGTATAAAAGGACATTATTGCTGTCAATGTGTACCATTTTCTTTGTTTCCTACCGGCAATTTGGCGCCATTCTGCAAGCTATAAATAGGGAGGGATATTCAGATATAATTTATAATAAAAATTTTATAATCTTTATATATTAATAATATAAATTTATGTTTGTGTGTTTCTAGATTACAACGTAAAAACAAGAAGAAATTTCGAAAAGAATAGGGTGAGGTTTAATTGGCGAGATATTTGTATAAGTTAGGACATTGGGCAGTAAATCATAGGAAAAAGGTTATATTCAGTACACTCGCAATTCTTATTGCATTAGTGCTTTTTGCAGTCAACATGGGTTCCTCTTTCAAGGATGAGCTGAGTATTCCGAATACACCGGCAGATAAAGCAGGAAAAGTAATTGAAAAAGAGTTTAAAGTGATGCAACCAGCAGGTGCCCAAGTAAAAGTGGTGTTTAAAGCACAAAAAACTGAAACCTTGGAGTCAGCGGAAGTACAACAGAAAATTGCAGAAGTTCTTGATGAGATTAAGAAAGACTCAGCTGTTGATTCTGTGGCAACACCGATGCAACTGCAGAATCTCAGTGAAGATAAGACAATGGGGTATGCAGTCGTTACGTACAAAGTGAAAGCGGAAAAGGTCACAGAAGCTTCTAAAGATAAGGTTTTAGATAGTATTGAAACAACAAGGGATGCTGGTATTCAAACGGAGTTATCAGGAGGCGATATTAAGTTTTCCGACTCAGAGACTTTAGGTATGACTGAAATTGTCGGAGTGCTTGTTGCCTTTGTAGTCCTGGCATTTACCTTTGTTTCTTTTCTAGCAGCTGGACTGCCGATTCTCACTGCGATAATCGGATTAGCAGTTGGAATGCTAGGGATCATGATTGGGACCAATTATGTGGAAATCCAAGCTGTTTCCTTAACATTAGCTGCCATGCTGGGGCTCGCAGTAGGCATTGACTATGCGCTCTTCATTATCAATCGCTTTAGACAGCAGCTTGCACAAGGAGATTCTGTTCCAGAATCTATTGCCATCGCAACGGGAACAGCGGGAAGTGCCGTAATCTTTGCAGGATTAACTGTTATTATTGGTCTTTTGGGACTGTCTGTTACAAAGATTCCATTCCTGATAGCGATGGGCGTATCCGCTGCCTTTACTGTGTTACTGGCTGTGGTAGTTTCCGTCGTCATATTACCAGCCATATTAGGGCTTGTCGGCCATAAGATTGCCCCATCTAAACAAAATCGATTCTTGCAAAAGATGACTGGGGCAGGTAAGAAACACGCTGGTTCAAATAAATGGGGGGAATTTGTCGTAAGACGTCCTCTGATTGTTACGATTTTCGCAATCGGACTACTTGCAGTGATTACAATTCCATTTTTCCATATGAACCTTGGCCTTCCTTCTGATGGAACAACAAAGTCTACAGAAACGACAGAAAGAAGAGCATATGATTTATTGACGAAAGCATATGGAGAAGGGGTTCATGCCTCTTTAGTGGTAGTGGCAAAATCAGAGGAAGCAACAGCTGAAATGCCAAATGCTATGAACACCATTGCAAAAGAATTGGGTAACTTATCTGACGTGAAAAGTGTGACACCAGCTATACCTGGACCTTCTGGAAATATTTATATGATTTCCGTTACACCAAAAACAGGACCTGACGATGAAAAGACGAAGGATTTGGTAAAAGCGATTCGGGACAAATCGAACCAGACCGAGAAAGAAAATGGGATTAAACTAATGGTAACGGGCACAGCAGCGATGAATATTGACATTGTGCAAAAGCTAAGTGATGCCTTGCCGGTTTTCGCTGCTCTTATTGTAGGACTTGCATATATACTCTTAGTTCTAGTGTTTAGATCTCTGCTCATTCCATTAAAAGCGGTATTAGGTTTTCTACTTTCTCTTGGTGCTACGTTGGGAGCCGTTGTATTTTTCGTACAGGATGGACATTTCCAAAATATATTTGGTTTCCCGGCTGCCGGTCCGATCTTAGCCTTCTTGCCTGTCATTCTGATTGGCATTCTGTTCGGACTCGCCATGGACTATGAGGTGTTCCTAGTGAGCAAGATGCGAGAAGTTTATACGCATACAAGCGATCCGAAGAGAGCTATTTTAGAAGGAATGCAAGAGAGCGGTAGAGTCGTAGTCGCAGCAGGATTAATTATGATGTCTGTATTTATTGGATTCATGTTGGCACCTGATACCATCATTAAATCCATAGGGATGGCTCTTACATTCGGTGTTTTCTTTGACGCATTCATCGTGAGAATGACAATCGTACCTGCGGTCATGACTCTCATGGGCAAGTCAGCCTGGTACTTGCCAAAATGGCTAGATAAAATTTTACCTAACATTGATGTTGAAGGAGAAAACATTATATATCGTATGGAAGACAAAAGTGAAAAGACATATAAACAGAACAGTTAAAGTTAATTCATAGTTGTATTCAGTTAAAAACCGCTTCCTTATAAAAGAGAAGCGGCTTTTTAACTAGAGTTTTTTTATGTAGTTTGTAATTCTAGAATGTATAAAAAAAGAGGACATTAGCATCATTCTCTTTTCGACTGCTTCAAATGTTTAAGTTGTGTAACAATCATAATGCTAATAACAACGAGTAAAAACCATGAACTAATTTTACTAAGGTGAACAAGGTTCCATGCTTCCTGTTGGTTTGGATATTGCCACGCTCCAAAAAATGTTGCGATATTCTCTGCAATCCAAATAAAGAATCCGATAAGGAAAAAAGAGAGAACGAGCGGCATTTTATATGTAACGCCTCGTAATGAAAATTCCACAAATGTGCGAAAGAAAACAATGAATAATAGTAAAGTTAATACCCATCGAAAGTCATATAGAAAATGATGTGTGAAAAAATTGAAGTAAATCATAGCTCCTAACGGTATGGCAAAAATGGCTTTTGGCCAATTATACATTTGTAAATGCAATCTTCTCCACGCTTGGCATATGTAACTTGCGACACTCGCATACATAAAACCGCTGTAAAGCGGAACTCCAAAAATCTTCGAATATGCCTCTTCGGGATAACTCCATGAACCGAAATGTACTTTATATATTTCTAGTAAAAGGCCGATGAGGTGGAAGACAGTAATTACTTTTAGTTCGTCTTTCGTTTCAAGACCAGTCTTGTACATAATCCACTGCATAAGAAGACAGACAATGAGTATGAAATCATAGCGATATAGCCCTGGGATAGAAATGATTTTTGATAGGGCTAGTGTTAAAAAAATAACGACAGGGAACAAACAGGATAATGCTTGTTCATAAGTAAAATAGAGTAGTTGTTTTACATAAAACATGTTTTCACCTTCAGGATTTTTGTTTGAAAAATCAAAATAATAACTCAGTATACTATAAATTTGAAAATATAACATCGTGCTATTTTGCATGTATTTGTAAGTTTTAGAAGGGAATTGTAATAAGTATTTTAATATTTTAACAAAGCAAAAAAATAGTTTGCTATTTAAAAAAAGTGGAGATATAATATCTAAATGAAAATGATAATTATTATCAATAATGGTTATAAATAAAAAAAATTATAAAAAACAACTGAATATAAAGGATGAAATGAAACATGTTACATAAGTCTACTGTACATGCTGGCAATAATCGTTGGATACATATTAAGTTCATTTCTTTCATGAACTTAACAATTTTATGTTTAATTGGATCTATATTTTTAGCCATTGCATTTGGTGCAAAGGATATCCATTTGCAAACGGTGTGGGCAGCGGTTTTTGATTACAATCCGAAATTAACGCAGCATCAAATTATTTATGAATTAAGGCTTCCGAGGGTAATTGGGGCGGCAGTTGTAGGAGCAGCTTTTGCAGTCGCTGGTGCTGTTATGCAAGGGGTAACACGAAATCCTTTAGCTGATGCAGGTGTGCTCGGAATAAATGCAGGAGCGATGTTTGTAGTAGCACTTAGTTTTGCTTTTTTTCCGCATATGCCGTATTCCTATTTAATGATTGTCTCCTTTATTGGAGCTGTTTTAAGTACAGTACTCATTTTTATTATCGGATCAGCAACATCAGGTGGGCTAACGCCGATGAGGTTAACGATTGCAGGAGCAGTTATGGCCGCGCTTTTACATTCGTTAAGTTCAGGTGTCGCGATTTATTTTGACTTAAGTCAAGATTTAGCTTTTTGGTACGCTGGTGGTGTTGCAGGCGTTAAGTGGGAACACTTGAAATTTTTAGTGCCTATTATTCTCATAACAATTGTTTTTGCGACAGCGCTAGGGCGATCTATTTCACTCATATCAATGGGGGATGATGTCGCTACAAATTTAGGTGTAAAAACGAACCGAACGAGAATACTCGGGATGATTATGGTAGTGATTCTAGCAGGTGTTTCTGTTTCAGCTGTTGGCTCCATTGGATTTGTAGGACTAATCATTCCGCATATTGCTAGAAAATTAGTAGGTGTTAATTATCAACTTATTATTCCTATGTCAGCATTATTAGGAGCTATGTTATTAGTTTTAGCTGATTTAGGAGCAAGAACAGTAAATCCTCCTAAAGAACTTGCGATAGGAATTATGGTAGCTCTTGTTGGAGTTCCGTTCTTCCTTTATATAGCACGTAAAGTTGGGAGGGAGTTATAAGTGAAGGATCTTTTTAACACGGATAAAAAGAGAGTTATTACTGTAACTACAATTTTCGGATGTATAAGTATCGCTGTAATTTTGATTAGCTTAAATACGGGAACGCTGAGCATCGCACCGCTCAAAGTAATTCAAACGCTTTTTGGCTATGGTGATTTTGAGAGTGCAACCGTGCTATACGATTATCGTATGCCAAGAATTATAATCACAATGTTAGCGGGTATTGGCCTTGGGGTTTCCGGTGCGATTTTGCAAGGGCTATCTCGTAATGCACTCGCAGATCCTGGTATTCTTGGATTACATTCGGGTGCATCTTTCGGGCTTATTGTATTTGTTACTTTCTTTCATTCTATTAACGAGAGTGCATCGATTTTAATACCGTTATTTACATTTGGCGGAGGAGTGTTAGCTGCATTTTTAATTATTATACTTGCGAGTGATCGGTCAAAAGGTTTACTCCCTATTAGACTTATTCTCGTTGGTATTGCAGTTTCAGCTGGTTTTAGCGCACTTTCGTTATTTTTCTCGCTCAAATTAAATGATGAGACGTATACATTCGCTTCTAGGTGGTTAGTTGGTAACGTGTGGGGAAGAGATTGGATTCATGTTCTAGCATTATTACCTTGGATTTTGATACTAACTCCGTACGCATGGCTGAAATCTAAAACGTTAAATGCACTGTCACTAGGTGATAGTGTAGCAGCAGGACTTGGTGTATCTGTTCAAAAAGAACGGTTACTACTTTTAGCTACAGCGGTAGGATTGTCTTGTGCAAGCGTATCAATGGCAGGGGGAATTGGCTTTATTGGCTTAGTTTCTCCGCATATTGCAAGGAAGTTAGTAGGTAGTACATATCAGCAATTCCTTCCGTTAGCTGGCATTATTGGAATGATTATTTTAGTACTCGCAGATACGATAGGTCGTTCTATATTCGAGCCAAACTCTATTCCAGCTGGTGTAGTAGTATCGGCTTTAGGAGCGCCGTATTTTCTTTATTTACTTACAAAAACAAAATAAATACTTCAAAGAGGAGAACATATGAAAAAGAAACTTTCCATTATATTTAGCATTATGTGTATTTTAGTATTAGCAGCATGTGGTCAATCGAAACCTAATGAAGAGGCAACTAAAAAAACGGAAAAAAGTAATGATCCCAAAATTGCTTCAATGTCTATTCACTTAACAAATGATTTACTTGCATTAGGAATTACACCAGTAGGTTCTGTTATTGGTGGAGATTTAAAAGATTTCTTACCACACGCAAAAGAGCAGTTGAAGGATACGAAGAAACTAGGCGTTGTAACAGATCCAAACATGGAAGCATTGCTTCAATTAAAACCTGCTGAAATTTATGTGGATGAAAAATATGCTGGCAAAGATTTAGCGAAATACGAAAAAATTGCAACAACACATTCTTTTAATTTAGATGAAGGTACGTGGAGAGATCATTTAAAAGAAGTAGGTAAACTTGTAAATCGTGAGAAAGAAGCAGATAAATATATTCAAGACTATGAAGAACAATCAAAACGAGTGAAAAGTTTAATTGATAAAGAGCTAGGTAATAACGAAAAAGTAATGGCAATTCGAGTGACTGCAAAAGAATTACGTGTATTTAGTACGAAAAGACCGATGGGACCAATTTTGTTCCAAGACTTAGGATTACAACCTGCAAATGGTGTAGAGAAAATTGATGGGAACCGTCCTTTCGAAGTAATTTCACAAGAAGTATTACCTGACTTTGATGCAGATGCGATTTTCGTTGTTGTAAACAGAGATGATAAAGCGAAAGCAGCATTTAAACAATTACAAGAAACACCAATTTGGAAAGACTTAAAAGCTGTTAAAGGCAAGCACGTATACATTATTAATGACCAACCATGGCTTGACTATTCTGCTTTAGGCAACAAAATGGCGATGGATGAAGCGGAGAAAATGTTTACGAAATAATACAGTTTTGCTATTAGGAAAGGCCCTCTAAATTTGGAGGGCCTTTCTGTTATTGTTAGAATAAATAAAAAATTATACAATGAAGTTAATTTAGTATAAAGGAGATGTGCCAATGTCAGCGCTTATTGTAAGTATCCAGTTTATAAAAGAGTTTATGGAACTAGGGGATAAATAGGCTAGAATAAGTATCCCCGCTATTTAATAAAGGGGGAGTTTCAGATGACAATTAATCTTTTTCAAAATAAAACAATTAAATTATCAGCTGTTAGAGAAACGGATGCTAAAGAAATGGCTAAGTGGCAAGAGGATAGTGAGTATTTAAGAAATGTAGATACAGACTTAGCATTCCCGCAATCTTTACATGAAATATCAAATGATGGACTATTTAAGGGACGAAGATCGAATAGTGTTTCTTTCATGTTAAGAACAGTTCAAGATGATCGCTTAATTGGTTTTGTTGCAATTCATGGCATAGAGTGGAATAACAGAACAGGTTTATTAGCAATTGGTATAGGGGATGCAAATGATAGAGGAAAAGGGTATGGGAGAGAAGCGATGCATCTTATTCTAAAGTATGCTTTCTATGAAGTGAATTTACATCGCATCGGACTCGATGTTATTTCTTATAATAAGGCAGCTATTACACTGTATAAAAAGATGGGTTTTCAGATGGAAGGATGTATGAGAGAAGCAGTTCAGCGAGATGGGAAGTGTTTTGATCGTATGATTATGGGGATATTGAGGGATGAATGGATAGAGCTGCAAAACTAGTAAAAACATACAGAAATAATTGTATAGTGCAGTGGAAAAAATATTCAGACAATTAGAAGAAAGGGGTGTACTAATGGAAGGTTTCTCTTCATTAAGAGAGTGTTTATATCAGCTAGAGGAACGATTACTTAAGCCAGAGGTTCGCACATCTCAAAAAGAGCTTAAAAAGATACTTGCAGATGATTTTTTTGAGTTTGGGAGTTCTGGTAAAGTTTTATATAAAAATGAGGATATCGATAAAAATGGAATAGGCGTGGTAAAAATGACTTTAAGTGATTTTGAAGTACATCCTTTATCCAAAGATGTAGTATTAACTACTTATCGAATATTCAATGAAATAAATAATCAACACTCGTTACGTAGTTCAATTTGGAAATTTAGAGAAGGAAAGTGGCAAATGTATTTTCACCAAGGTACACCTGCTAAATTTTAATGAAGCTATGTTTTTTAGGTGTGAAAAGAAACTATAAAAAATAGAATTGTTGAATATACGGTATGCAGGAGATATAATGATAATTGGCGAAATTTTACAGTGAACTGATTGAATTTATAAGGAGTTATGCAAAATGAATTTAGAAAAAACAAAACCAGTAAATGAAGAGGTCGCTGAATTAAAAGAACTAATTAAAGAATTGCACGGAAGTGTACATCAACTTCAAAGCGAAGTGCAACAACTAAGGCATGAAAGACCGGTTGTTGAAGTGCGAAAGGGTGTTCAACTATCGCCAACAATCGTTGGACAAATTGGCGGTATGATATTAGGTGGATTAGCAATTATCGGCATATTTTGGTGAAGAAAAAAGGTTTGCAGCATCATGCTGCAAACCTTTTCAGGCTGTGGAGAAAGTCTTCTCCACAGCCTGTTTTTGTGTCTGAACCTCTTTTTATGTGTCAACACTGATAAAAAAGAGGAAAAGGAGAGATTTCTTATGATGGGTGCTTTAAAAAATCATCGCGATGAACGTGTATCTGTTTCTGTAGAAGAGTTAGTTCCACAAGATCATTTCCTTCGTGCGATTGAAGCGACAATTCGTTTTGATTTTATTGAGGAGAAGTTACGCCCTTATTACTGTGAAAACAATGGACGTCCGTCAATCCATCCTATCGTTTTATTCAAAATGATGTTTATTGGATATTTTTATGGTATTCGTTCTGAGCGTCAATTGGAAAAGGAGATTAAAACGAATATCGCCTACCGTTGGTTTTTAGGGTTTTCTCTATCAGATACTATTCCAGATCATTCTACAATCAGTTGGAATCGCCGTACCCGTTTTATTCATACAAATATTTTCGAAGAAATTTTTGATGAGATTGTGAGGCAAGCGACGGAGAACCGGATGGTGGGAGGACGTGCACTGATGACAGATTCTACACATATTAAGGCCAATGCTAATAAAAATAAATTTGTACATAAATATAAAAAAGAAAAGGCAAAGTTTTATATAGATGAACTAGAAGCTGCGGTAATCGAAGATCGTGAGGTACACGGAAAAAAGAATTAAAACCTAGAAAGGAAAGTGATACCCCTACTAAAAAAACTCGTATAAGCACTACGGATCCAGATAGTGGATTTTTAATGAGAGATGGAAAACCGAACGGTTTTCATTTCTTAGATCATCGTACAACTGATGCGAAGTACAATATCATTACAGATACCTATATAACGGCTGGAAATATGGCAGATTCCGAGCCGTATTTAGCACGTCTACAAGCTCAAATTAATAAATTCGGATTTAAGGTGGAAGCTGTAGCTCTTGATGCAGGCTATTTTACAGGTTATATCTGTAAGAAATTATCAGAAAGAAATATATTTATGGTGATGGGGTATCGCCGATTTGGAAAGCGAAATAAAGAAGTACCGAAAAGCCAATTTAAATATGTAGAAGAAATGAATGCATTTGCTTGTCCGATGGGATGTATTTTAGAGTATGCGACAACGGATCGCGAAGGATATCGTCAATATAAATCGAATCCAGAAGACTGCGCTGTTTGTCCGCTACGTGAGGTGTGCTTTTCAAAGAAACAGAAACAAAAAGTTATCACTCATCATGTATGGGAGAAATATAAAGATATCGCTAGAAAAAACAAGCTAACAGTTACAGGGAAAAAGTTGTATAAAGTACGCTGTTCAACTATAGAGCGAAGCTTTGCGGACGCCAAAGAACTCCATGGCTATCGATATGCTCGGTTTCGGGGGCTGAAGTCTGTCCAAATGCAGGCTTATCTCACCTCAGCTTGTCAAAATATGAAAAAAATAGCCCTCCATCTGACCAAAAAGGGTCTGGTGGAGGGCTATTTTTCTAAATTCTATTATTTTATGTTGTTTTCATTTGCTAAAATCAAAAAGATTTCAGAGTGTTGGGAACCCTAAAGGGTTTCCCAACACTCTGAAAAGGTTTGCAGCATCATGCTGCAAACCTTTTGTATTTGACGATATAATTTCATGCAATACAACTTTTACATTAAGTAACGTAAATAAATGTAAGCATGTGATAACAATAGCGCAATGATCGTTAAGGGGAAACCGATTTTTAAGAAGTCCATATAAGAGAACCCATGTCCTTCACGTTTTGCAATACCAGCAACGACTACGTTTGCGGATGCTCCGATTAACGTTCCGTTTCCTCCTAAGCAAGCTCCAAGTGATAACGCCCACCATAGTACTTCGATTTGCGGAGAGTCGACAGATAGTCCGAGTCCTGTAGCTAAGTCTTGAATAAGTGGGATCATCGTTGCAACAAATGGGATATTGTCAATTGTTGCAGATGCGATGCCTGATACCCATAAGATAAGTATAGCGGCAAAACCGATATCACCATTCGTTACGTCGAGTACTTCTTTTGCGAGTGAAGAAATAAGTCCGATATCAATTAACCCGCCAACGAGAACGAATAGTCCAGCGAAGAAGAAAATGGTTACCCATTCAACGTGGGCAAATATATCTTCTATCTCATGTTCTTTCACACCGATTAACATAAGAAGTGTAGCACCTGTCATCGCGATAACTGCAGCATCTACATGAATAATCGAATGAAGTACAAAGCCTAAAATAGTTAGTCCTAAAATTGAAATGGATTTTAAAAGGAGGCTTTGATCTTTAATATAATCTTTTTCGTTCAATGCCATTAATATTTTAATTTGCTCAGGTGTTGTTTTTAGTTTGTTACGATACATGAAGTAAATAATGCCAAGTGTAACGATAGAAATAATAATTACGATTGGAGCTAAGTTAAGTAAAAAGGCATTAAAGTCTAAATGCTTATTTGCTGATCCAATCATAATGTTCGGCGGGTCACCGATTAATGTTGCTGTTCCGCCTATATTTGAAAATAGTACTTCTGAAATTAAATAAGGAACAGGATTTACTTTTAAAATACGTGTAATGGATAGTGTAACAGGAACGATTAATAATACGGTTGTTACGTTGTCCAAAAATGCAGAACCGACAGCGGTTAATAGGGATAGTAACAATAAAATGCGGATTGGTTTTCCGCTAGCTGCTTTTGCTGCTTTAATGGCTACAAATTCAAATACACCTGATTGACTCGTAATATGTACGAGAATCATCATCCCAATTAAAAGGGTGATCGTTTCCCATTGAATATGTGATGTGAAAGCAGTATGTAAATCTACAATTCCAAAAATAATCATAATAGCAGCACCGAATAGTGCAATTACAGCACGATTCAATTTCTCAGAAATAATAAATCCATACGTGACTAAAAATACGGCAATTGCAAAATAATATTGCCAATTTGCTACTTCATGTGCTGAATGTTCCAAACATGTCACCTTCTTTAAAGTATGTATTCAATTGTAAAAATGCATCCCTCTGCGTAATTTATATTGTAGCAAATTCAAAAAAGAAAGAAAACTATTTAACAAAGTGAAGGAAAAAATATCAATTCTACATATGATATAAAGTGAAACTTTAATCAGTGGGGGTGTTCATCCCCCACTGATTATTAGTTGAACCAATCGGGCCTTTACGGGTAGTTGATCTCCCACCTAACTGCCGTGTATTCGCTGGACTTTGAGGTGGGAATCTTACTACCCGTTAATGCGGGATAAAAAAATAAAGAAACACAGTGCAAATTATTAGGAAAAGTGAGCATTGTCCTCTAATATAGAGATAGCAATTTACATTATTTTTGCGTAAAATGGTTTAAAGAGGTGAATTCCGATGGAAATAGTAAAAGATAGTTCTCTTATTCAAAATGAAATTGAACGTTTTGTAAATAAAGATGTATATATTCATTTAGAAACGACGAACGGAGCGTATGCATCACACTTTAATGAAAAGATGATGACAGTTGGAGCATTCATTCGAAATGCAATTATTCGCTTTGAGCGCGGGAAAATAACTGGAACAAACCCATACCGAGTTGGTTTGAAAATGGATCATGGCTGGGTATATGCAGAAGGTATTACGCACTGGGAAGTAGACGATAAAGAGCGTTTATTATTAGCAGGGCATGATAATCAAGGCCGTTTAGCAGTTGCACTTGAATTAAGCTTAACGCCATTTAAGTAAGAAGGAGGGGAACTTATGGAGAGACATGTACTTGTTGTATTTCCGCATCCAGATGATGAAGCATTTGCTGCGGGAGGAACAATTCGCTTATTAACAGATCAAGGAGTACCTGTAACATACGCATGTGGTACTCTTGGACAAATGGGACGTAACATGGGGAAAAACGTATTCGCTAACCGTGAAACGATTCCAAATATCCGTGAAAAAGAATTAAAAGATGCATGTGAAGCGATGGGGATTCAAGATTTAAGAATGCTCGGTTTCCATGATAAAACGTTAGAATTTGAAGATGTTGATTTTGTTGCAGATAAAATCGAAGCGATCATTCAAGAAGTAAATCCATCTCGAATTATTACATTTTATCCAGAACACGGCGTACATCCAGATCATGATGCATTTGGCCGCGCTGTAGTTCGCGCTGTATCGCGTATGCCAAAAGAAGAACGTCCAGCCATTCATGCGGTTGCGATTACGAGAAATCGAGAAGCTGTACTCGGTGAGCCGGATGTTGTAAATAATATTAGTGAAGTATTTGAACATAAATTAGCTGCACTAGGCGCGCATCGTTCACAAACAGAAGCGATGCTAGAAGAAACGCATGCAAAAATAAAAACAAAGATGCAGCAACATTAAAATGGCTGCAACTTGAACAATTTTGGACTTATAAATGGGAGTAGGCTAGAAGGATACCTTCTAGTAGCTCTTACATAGAAAAAGCGCCGTCACTTGTGATGGCGCTTTTTTGTGCTATTGTTTCGTACTAGCCAAATACATGAGCATGTGGAATTTTTCGTCTCTTACATGATAATCGAAATAAGGTCCTGGATCTGTACAGTAACCAATATTTTCATTTTGCATGATTTGAAATCCGTTAACTGATAAATTTTCTTCTAAGTATTTTGGATGTAAAATATGCTCATGGGAATTTGGATATAAGGCTGAAATATTTTTTAAGGATTTGGCCGATCTATCATAATACGAGTATCCACCGACAATTGTTGAACTGCTATGTAAATAGTTTTTTAGAACGTGACTTGGGAACTCGGGATTGAGCAGTGAAAAATCAGTTATTGTAAAACTATCCACAAAAACATCGATGCTAAGCGGTTTTAATGGTAGATTTAAATCGGAATTCAAAATATAAAGGACGCGTGGTTTCGGATTCATACGCTCAATTCTATTTCTAACCTTCTTGAGCATTGCAAGCGAATAGCCACTGAATACATAGGATGCGCTCGTTTCAAGAGTATCAATATATTTTGGTAGTGATACAAAAGCGTCAATGTTTGTTTCCACAATTAATTTGTTTGTCAAATCTATATTTTGTAGAACTTTTTGAAATTGAAAATTACTTTTTTCAAATAAGTTAATCATTTTAGGATTGATTTCTTTAATCGTTTCTTTATCGTAAAAATATGATGGATAAGGAGATGTTTCGTACAAGTTTGCGGTAATGATAATACCTTCCTCTATAGCTGCCTCGTATCCACAAGTGCAAGTTAAATTCCCCGTGTGAATGTAGACTTTTTTTATCGTTACATCTTCCATTTCAAGTGGAATGCGGCACTTTGGACAATAGAGCAGATTTACAAAGTCAAGCGGAATCCCTGTAACATTCTCTTCTTTAGGTGAAGGTGAGCTAGTTTGAACCGCTTTTTCAATCAAATGAATCGCTTTTGATATGTCTTCTTTTTTATTATTCAGCTCGTTCTTTTTATCAGTGAGTAAGTTGTTGTAGTAGTCGATATCCTCATGGTCCGAGAAGTTTGTGACACGTCGATATGATAAAATTCGTTGGATTTCTATCAATGAAAAATGAAATTTTTTTAGCTCAGTAATAAAAGTCATGTCGTCGAAACACAATTGGTTCATTTGATACTGGGTGTTTTTTTTATCTGGTATTAATAATCCTAGTTCAATGTAATAACGAACTGTATCGGTTGTAACGTGAAAAAGCTTCGCAAATGTACCAATCTTCATAGATGTACCTCCTGATGAAAAAAGTGGAGTAACTCCACTTTTTTCGCAAAATGAATTCAAAAAACTCTCAAATGGCTATTGACTTGGAGGGAACTCCAAGTCATATTATTAATTCAATAAATGTGAATATTTTGAATATTTTTGAGTGTATTGTAACATACATGTCACGAAAGGAGAAGGATTAGCTATGGATAAGATGGATCATATGGATACTCTCTCACTTTGGAAAGCGACTGCAAACAGCTATGACAAAGGAAAACCTCTTGAAGGAAAGGAAGAGGCGGATGTTGTTATTATTGGTGCAGGCTTCACAGGTCTTTCTTCTGCATATCATTTGCAAAAATTAGGGAAGAGTGTCATTGTCCTTGAGCAGGAAACGATCGGATATGGCGCAAGTGGTCGTAACGGTGGGATGGTATTGCCGGGCTATAAGCCAACGATGCAGGAGCTGGCTAAGAAGTATGGTGCTAAAGAGGCGAGACAACTTAACGATCTTTCGCTGCTTAGTGTTGAACTAGTTAAAAACATCATCGATGAGCATCAAATCCACTGTAACTTTAGAAAGACAGGTCACATTGTGGCGGCTTACAAAGCCAAGCATTTTGAAGGATTGAAACTTGAAAGTGAATACTTAAACAAAAACTTTGGATATGAATGTAGCGTGCTTAATCGAAGTCAGTTGCATCAAGAAATTGATTCCCCGCAATATTATGGTTGCTTAGTCGACGACTCGAGTTACTCGTTCCAACCACTGAACTATGCAATTGGTTTGGGAGAAGCAGCTAAATCGATAGATGCAAAAATCTTTGAGCATTCGAAAGCACTATCTATTGAGTACGGGCGAAACAGTGTGAAAGTTGTTACAGAAAAAGGTGCTGTTACAGCGAAAGACATTATTGTTGCTACAGATGGTTACTCCGGAAAAATCATGGCTGAACTGAATAAAGGAGTACTACCAATTTCGGCACGTATTATTGCTACTGAACAGCTTCCAGAATCGCTGGTGAATACCGTCATTCCTAATGATCGCATGGTTTTTGATACAAGCAGTTTCCTTTACTATTTCAGGCGCACACCAGATAATCGGATCGTATTTGGCGGTGGCGATATTCGTCCAAACTTAGGTGATGCTGTTTATCAAAGTGTTTACGATGCCATGGTTAAAATAATGCCGAAACTAGAAGGAAGTAAGATTGATTACCGGTGGGGTGGATTTATCGGTGTGACGATTGATACGTTCCCGGTTATTGGCAGATCCAAAGAAGGCGCATATTTCGCAACGGGTTATACGGGCCACGGCGCGTCTCTTTCGACATTGTTTGGTAATTTATTGGCACAATGGATCGTTACGGGAAGTGCAGGTGGATATCGATTTGAAAAGGAACGCCTCAAATCATTCCCGTTCTATAATCAGAAAACGATGCTGGTCAATATAGCGCATATTGGTTTCAAAATGTTAGATATTATTGCGTAAAGGAGAGTTGTTATGAAAATTAACATGTTCATTGACGGAAAATGGGTAGAAGCATTATCGGGTGCTAGACGAAACATTATCAATCCTGCAACCAGTGAGGTTATCGCAACGTCAGCTCATGGATCAGAAGACGATGCGAAGGTAGCAATTAAGGCGGCTCGTAAAGCGTTTGACAGCGGAATCTGGTCGAACTTATCGGCTGATGAAAGAGCTGACTATCTATATAAGATTGCAGACCGTCTGGAAGAGAAGACAGCTGAAATTGCCCGTTTGGAAACTGCAAATAACGGTAAGGTTATTCGTGCAACAATCCATGTGGATATCCCGGTATCGGTTCAATGCTTCCGCTATTATGCTGATTTGATCAAAGGTATGAAAAAGGAATCTTACACTCGTGAGGATTCTTCGGAAACGATTATTATTCATGAACCGATTGGTGTTTGTGGACTTATTGTACCTTGGAACTTCCCGCTTATGTTAGCCGTTTGGCAAATTGCTCCTGCGCTTGCCGCAGGGAATACAATTGTAATTAAACCTGCCGATGTTACTCCTGTAAGCGTATTCAAATTATTTGAAATCATCGAAGAGGTTGGACTTCCGGACGGAGTAGCAAACTTAGTATTAGGACCTGGCTCAAAGGTTGGAAATGAGCTTGCAGAGAGCCACGATGTTGACAAAGTTGCCTTTACCGGTGGAACAAAAACAGGTCAAAGTATTATGCGCGTAGCTGCAGGAAATATGAAAAAAGTCACACTTGAACTAGGTGGGAAATCTCCACTTATTGTGTTTGACGATGTGGATTTTGAAACGGCAGTCGATAATGCGATGTTTGGTATTTTCCACAACGCTGGGCAAGTTTGTTCAGCTGCATCCCGTTTGCTTGTACAAGAAACCATTTACGATAAGTTTGTTGAACGGTTGGCTGAGCGTGCGAACAAAATTGTAGTTGGAAACGGAGAAAGCGAGAATATCGAAATGGGGGCTCTCACAACCGAGTCTCATATGAATGACGTTTTACATTATATAAAGAGTGGAATCGAAGAAGGTGCAAAATTAGTTTGTGGTGGTAAACGTTTAACAGACAATGGGCTGGATCGAGGATGTTTCATTGCACCAACAATCTTTGCTGATGTAAATGCAGATATGCGTATTGTTAAGGAAGAGATTTTTGGACCAGTCCTTGTTGTACAGAAATTTAAAGATGAGGAAGATGCGATCCAAAAAGCGAATGATTCCATTTATGGATTAGCCGGTGCTGTATTTACTGAAGATATGGACCGAGCAAAACGTGTTATTAGTAAATTGCGTGCGGGAATTACTTGGATTAATAGTTATCATCTTGCTTATGTTGAAGGTCCTTGGGGTGGTTATAAACAAAGTGGAATAGGCAGAGCGCTAGGTGCTGATGGGCTGGAGCACTTTATGGAAACGAAGCAAATCAATATCCACCAGCATGCCAAGCCTGTAGGTTGGTATGCGAATTAATTGAGCTTAACTTGCTATATAAATTATGTGTAAGGGGATATGCTCATGAAAATAGTGGACAACCGTCCGTCATCGAAAATAGAGCAACTAGAAATAACGAATAAGCCGGTGGATGATTCAGTGCTTGGAACCAAAAGTATTCCGTTACTATATTTACGGTTTGCATTGGCAGGAATTATGGCTAACGTAATTCTAGGAGTTGTATCGGTTATCGATGGCTTTTTCGTCAGTGGCTTTCAGGAGCTAGAAATCGAAGGGATAGGAATTGGATTTACGGTCATGGTTATTACCCGTATGATTGGTGTTCTTTTGGGTGTGGGGGCCGGAGCGGTTATTTCACTTCGACTGGGGAAAGGGAAGATAGAAGAAGCTCGAGGCATTATGGGGCAAACTTTATGGTTTACTCTTTTCCTTTCTTCTTTGTTAGCTATACTTGGGTTGGTCTTTGAAAACGATATTATGATTTTATTCGGAGCAAGTGGAGAAGCACTTCCATATGCGGTGCAATATAGCCGACTGCTATGGATTTCGTTGCCATTAACGATATTGGCCGTTGTATTAAGTATTTTAACTAATATCGATGAAAAACCTATATTATCAATGAACAGTTGGTTAGTTGCAGCGGTTGTTGCTGGGATTATGGAATGGATTATGGTAGTGAAGTATGACATGGGGATGATGGGTTCTTCATGGGCTAATACGATTTCGCAATCGATTCCTGTTCTCTTAATCTTTTATTTCTGGTTTGGTAAAACGAAACTTAAGCCAAAAATGAAAGACATGCTGATTAATTTTAAGAAAATTGGCGAAGTAGTTTGGACGGGTTTTGCATCTTTCTCGAGTCAGTTCATGATGTTTATTGCGATTATTTTCACCAACAACTTACTGCAAAGCTACGGTGGTGGTCTGCACGTTGCAGCTTTCACGATTCAAAACGGTTACATTACCAATCTCCTCGCCTTAGCAGCGCTCGGTGGGATGACAGGACTTCAACCGATTATTAGTTATAATTACGGTGCGGGAAACCTTGATCGTGTTAAGCAAGCAATTAAAATGGGACTCATTTTTACAGTTTCCTTCTTTGTGATTGTGACAACTGTACTAATCATTTTTGCAGATCCAATTGTGTCATTTTTTTCCGGTGGTAATCCTGAATTGCAAAAACTGGGCATTTGGACGACAGTTGTATTCAATTGTTTGTTTACGCTTAGTGCAGTCAGCTTGCTTATCTCCGGTTATTTCGAATCACAAGAGAGAAACTGGTCCGCAACGTTTATTAGTGTAAGCAAAATATTGTTATTCATGTTACCGTTTCTATTTATTTTCCCGAAATTCTGGGGTGTAGAAGGTGTATGGTACGCTGCTCCTGCTGCAGAAATTCCAGGTGTTCTCATTGCTATATACTTTATGAGAAAAGAGTTTAAACGTTTAAAAGCTACCAATATTAATACAGATACCAATGTTAAAACAGTAGATTTATAGGAACGCATTCCATCAAAATTATCAATAAGAGAGAGGGATATCATCATGTTTTTTGCGAAAAAAATTACAGCAGAAGAAGCAGAGAAACTAGGTGCCAACACATGGGAGTCATGGGTAGGTGAACCGAATAAAGGAACGTGGCATGTAGAAGAACAGGAAGTTTTCTATGTGACAGACGGTGAAGTGTTTATTACTGTTGATGGAAAAAAGTATCATGTTACAAAGGACTGGGTTGTTTCCTTGGCTAAGGACCTTGTTTGTGAATGGGATTGCCCCGTATTTTTGAAAAAGAATTATAAGATGAACCATGAGATTGATCTGAAATAATGTGAACTGGGAGTGGACAAATGCTAAGCAGATGACTGCTCCTGCGTATTCAATGGACAAGATTAGTAATGTTGGAGATATGTAAGTCAGTTTATATATAATCAAATGAATGCGCTTTCTTTCGAACGGTGTAATACAAAGGACGGTTATCTTAAAATAGGAGGTTTCACCATGGTAGTAACGAAAAATGTACAAACGTTGAAAAATTATATTGGCGGACAATGGATAGAATCCACAAGTAAACAAGTTGAAGGTGTACCAAATCCAGCAACAGGCGAGATTATTGCTCGTGTGCCACTTTCGACTAAAGAAGATTTAGATAGAGCTGTAGCAACTGCGAAAGAAGCATTCAAAACTTGGAGAAGGGTCGCTGTACCTCGGCGTGCTCGGATTCTATTTCGTTATCAACAGTTACTGATTGAAAACTGGGAAGAGTTAGCGAAACTCGTTACCTTGGAAAACGGAAAAAGTTATAAAGAAGCTTACGGTGAAGTACAGCGAGGGATTGAATGTGTTGAATTTGCCGCAGGTGCACCTACTTTAATGATGGGAGAGCAACTTCCTGATATTGCGACTGGTGTTGAATCAGGGATGTATCGTTACCCGATCGGAGTAATCGCAGGAATAACGCCATTTAACTTTCCGATGATGGTGCCATGCTGGATGTTCCCACTCGCGATTGCATGCGGAAATACGTTTGTATTAAAACCATCTGAAAGAACACCAGTGCTGGCTAATCGCATAGCTGAACTATTTAAAGAAGCAGGTCTTCCAGATGGTGTGCTAAATATTGTGCATGGTGCACATGATGTCGTGAATGGCATTCTTGACAATGAGGATGTGAAGGCTGTATCTTTCGTTGGTTCTCAACCTGTGGCTGAGTACATATATAAAACAGCAGCAGCTAATGGTAAACGTGTACAAGCTCTTGCAGGTGCAAAAAATCATTCGATCGTATTAAAAGATGCGGACCTTAGTTCTGCAGTGAAAGAAATTACAAGTGCTGCCTTCGGTTCAGCTGGTGAAAGATGCATGGCGGCTGTTGTCGTTGTGGAAGAAGACGTTGCAGATGAACTTGTTAATAGACTGCTTCAAGAGGCGAATGCTATTGCGATTGGTAATGGGCTGGAAGAAGGGGTGTTCCTTGGTCCCGTTATTCGTGACGGACATAAAGAGCGTACACTCGGATACATTCAATCTGGTATAGAGCAGGGAGCGACACTTATTCGTGACGGACGTGAAGATGATGCAGTAAACGGTAACGGTTATTTTGTTGGCCCAACAATTTTTGACAATGTGACACAGGAAATGAAAATCTGGCAAGATGAAATCTTCGCACCGGTTCTTTCTATTGTACGTGTAAAAGACTTGATGGAAGCGATTCATGTTGCTAATGCATCACCGTTCGCAAATGGTGCATGCCTGTACACCGATAGCGCGAAAGCTATTCGTGAATTCCGTGAAGAAATTGATGCAGGTATGCTTGGGGTCAATCTTGGGGTTCCTGCTCCAATGGCATTCTTCCCATTCTCAGGTTATAAGAAATCCTTCTATGGTGATCTCCATGCAAATGGAAAAGATGGCGTAGAATTCTATACTCGCAAGAAAATGCTTACGGCTCGTTATTGAAAGATTGATCCCGCATTAACGGGCAGTAAGATCCCCACCTCAAAATTCAGCTGGAGCAAAGAAGTTAGGTGGGGGATCAACTGCCCGTAAAAGCCCGATTGGTGAGGGCTGATAATCGGTGGGGGATGAACAAAACCCCCACTGATTAAAGTTTCACTTTATGTGAAACCATAAAAGAATAGAATGGAGTTGGTGATTGTGCAAGCGACAGAACAAACACAAAGTTTGAAACAAGCAGATGAAAAGTACCTTTGGCATGCAATGAAAGGAGCATCCCCTAATCCAACGAATTTAATTATTACAAAAGCAGAAGGAGCATGGGTGACGGATATTGATGGAAACCGTTATTTAGACGGCATGTCCGGTCTTTGGTGCGTGAATGTTGGCTATGGCCGAAAGGAGCTTGCAAGAGCGGCTTTTGAACAACTGGAAGAAATGCCATATTTCCCTCTGACACAAAGTCATGTTCCTGCTATTAAATTAGCAGAGAAATTGAATGAATGGCTTGATGATGAATATGTCATTTTCTTTTCTAACAGTGGATCGGAAGCAAATGAAACGGCGTTTAAAATTGCTCGTCAATACCATCAACAAAAAGGTGATCATGCACGTTATAAGTTTATTTCCCGCTATCGTGCTTATCACGGTAACTCAATGGGGGCTCTTGCAGCAACAGGTCAAGCGCAGCGAAAGTATAAATATGAACCACTCGGGCAAGGGTTCTTGCATGTAGCACCACCTGATACGTATCGTAATCCAGATGATGTTCGTACACTGGCAAGTGCTGATGAAATTGATCGTGTTATGACATGGGAGTTAAGTCAAACAGTAGCCGGCGTGATTATGGAGCCGATTATTACTGGGGGCGGTATTTTGATGCCTCCTGATGGATATATGGAAAAAGTAAAAGAAATTTGCGAGAAGCACGGTGCGTTGCTCATTTGTGATGAAGTTATATGTGGATTTGGCCGGACTGGGAAGCCATTTGGATTTATGAATTATGGCGTTAAACCAGATATCATTACAATGGCAAAAGGTATTACAAGTGCGTATCTTCCTTTGTCAGCAACAGCAGTCAGACGAGAGATTTATGAGGCATACGTAGGCAGTGAAGATTATGATCGCTTCCGCCATGTGAATACGTTCGGAGGAAATCCAGCTGCTTGCGCCTTGGCTTTGAAGAATTTAGAAATTATGGAGAATGAGAAACTCATTGAACGTTCCAAAGAATTGGGTGAACGACTGTTATATGAATTAGAAGATGTAAAAGAGCATCCAAACGTAGGAGATGTTCGCGGAAAAGGCCTTCTTTTAGGTATTGAACTAGTGGAAGATAAGCAAACAAAAGAACCGGCTGCTATTGAAAAGGTAAACAAAGTCATCAATGATTGTAAAGAAAAAGGTCTAATTATTGGTAAAAATGGTGACACTGTTGCAGGTTACAATAATATTTTGCAGCTTGCTCCTCCATTAAGCATTACAGAGGAAGACTTTACTTTTATCGTTAAAACAATAAAAGAATGTTTAGCTCAACTTTAATTAGTTATTGATAAATTTTGCTGGAAAGCGGAACAGCATCTCCAGAGATATATCTTTAAATATGGAACGAATCACTCTAAAAGAGTAATTCCGAAAGGGCTGAGTTTATGAAAGCTGATGTTGTATTGATAAATGGAGAAGTTATTACAGTAGACAAAAAGAATACAGTGGCCGAGGCTGTAGCAATAAAAGATAATCGTATCGTAGTTGTTGGTTCAAATCAGGAGGTTAAGAGTTTTATAGGAGAAAAAACGGATGTAATTGACCTGCAAGGAAAAACGCTTCTTCCTGGATTCATTGATTCCCATCTTCATCTCATTTCTTATGGGCAAAATCAGTTGGCTGTCAGTTGTAAAGCTAAACATATTGATTCTATCGAGGCTTTGTTAGGTGATCTGAAAAAGAAGGCATTAGAAACGCCAAAAGGTGAATGGATACGTGCTTGGGGATTTAATGAAACCGCTGTGAAGGAAAAGCGTTATCCAACAATTACTGAGCTGGATGAAATTTCAGTTGAACATCCTATTATGATAACTCGTACTTGCCACCATATAAGCGTAGTGAACAGCAAAGCATTAGAAATTGCGCGAATTAACGAGAACACACCGAACACGAGTGGGGGAGTTATCGAAAAAGATCAGGCAGGAAAGCTTACAGGAAGGCTAATTGAAGCAGCAAATATGAGGATGAGTGAGGTTGCAAGTTATAAAGAAAATGAAATGATGAAGGCAGCAAAAATTGCATCAGATCATTTCGTTGCAGCTGGCATAACGAGTATACATGATGCAGGTGGAGATGGACCTGAGAGTTTTCGTTTACTACAACAAGCTGTGAAGAGTAGGGATATTCGTGTCAGAATATATGCAATGATATGTCAGATAAATAACTCCCATGAATTTGTTAATAAAATGGTCGAAGCTGGTGTGGTAACTGGTACCGGAGATGAGAGATTTAAAGTTGGACCAGCTAAATTGTTTACAGATGGAAGCAGCACGGGTCCTACAATTGCAACCCGTAAGTCATATTCTAGTGACTCTAACAATTATGGTATTCTTTATTATAGTGAGGAAGAAATCTATCAAGTTTTAGGTGAAGCACATAAAAAAGGCTATCAAATCACTGTACATGCACAAGGTGATAAAGCTATTGAAATGTATTTAAATTGTGTAGAAAGAGCGCTAGAGGAATCGCCAAGAAAAAATCACCGTCATCGGATTGAGCACGCGGGAATTTCTTCACCAGATTTACAAGAGAGAATGAAAAAACTCGAGATAGTTCCAATTCCGAATCCTCCATTTCCATATGAATTTGGAGAGATATATGCACGGCACTATGGTGAGCGTGTTAACCACATGTACGCTGCTCGTGATTTTATTGATCGTGGCATCATTGCAGCAGGTAGTTCGGACGCGCCAGTTACTGACTATAACCCTTTATTAGGAATTCATGTTGCTGTTAATAGAAAAAGTAAGTTTGGGATGGAGATTGGTGCGAATCAATCTATAAGTGTAATGGAAGCTATTAAACTATACACATGGAATGGCGCTTATGCGAGTTTTGAAGAAGAGATAAAAGGAAGTATAGAGGTCGGTAAGTTAGCGGATTTAGTTATATTAAATGACAGCATTTTAAATGTCAATACAGACCAAATTAAAGATTTAAAAGTAGAAACAACTATTATTGATGGAGAAATTATCTATCAAGAAAAACAATCAGTGAAAATGTAACATAAAAAACGCATCCTTCAATTGTAAGACTGTTTTTAACAATTGGAGGGTGCGTTTCCGTTGTATAGTTGCGCTTTTCAAACTGTATTAATTTTCTGAGAGAATAAAAGGTCAGTCATCTACTAACAAAGATTCAGATCATGAACACTAGAAAACGAACATAACCTATCATATAATTGAAAGACTATATTGTAAAATCAATGTTAATATATACCCTCCTATAAGTATTAACATGCGTAATTGAGGTGTTTTCTTTGTTGTTTTATGATCGAATTTCTATAATGGCCCCTCCTGTTCCGTAGCTAAGGAAAGTCTTTTTATTTCTGAGATTTTCAAAGTTATAGGAGGGTATGAAAAATGAAAAAAGTCTCAGTACCATCACTCTTGTTAATGATCATTCTTGTAGCATTTCCGCAAATTAGTGAAACAATTTACACACCGTCTTTACCAGACATTTCAAAGGCGTTGCACGTAAGTAATAATGAGGTACAGTTAACGCTAAGTGTTTATTTTGCTGGATTTGCTTTAGGCGTATTTTTTATTGGATGGTTATCAGATATAATTGGTCGTCGCCCAGCAATGTTATTTGGAATTGCAGTATATGGGATAGGAAGTTTCTTATGCTATATTGCAAGTTCCATTGAATTTTTATTGCTAAGTCGTTTTATTCAAGCGTTTGGGGCAAGTGCAGGATCAGTTGTTACACAAACGATTCTTCGTGAAAGTGTAGAGGGGCATAAACGTCATGTTATGTTTGCTCAAATTTCGGCAGTCATTGCCTTTACACCAGCGATAGGTCCGTTAATTGGTGGTTTTCTCGATCAAATGTTTGGATTTAAAATAGTATTTTTAAGTTTAGTAGTTATGAGCGTCGGAATTTTGCTGTATACGTTTGTTTCTCTTCCAGAAACAAAAACGGACTCAGTGACGAATCAAATAAATGTGTTTTCTGTTTTAAAACGGTTGATTACAAATCCGAAAGTAGTAACATACGGTCTATTAATTGGAGGAGCGAATGGTGTTTTATTTAGCTATTATGCAGAAGCGCCGTTTATCTTTATTGAATACTTTCAGTTATCGCCTAGTATGTATGGATTTTTAGGAATCGTTGTCGCTTTTGCTTCAATTATTGGGGCGAAAGTTTCAAAACGTTTACTGGCTACTTATAAACCAGAGAAAATTATATATATCGGTTGTCTTGTAATGACAGGGGGAGCTATCCTTTTAACTGTTATTACTTCAGTTGGATCAAATCCAAACATAATATATATGATTGGATTTTTAGTAGCGATGTTTATATTGCTATTAGGAATTGGAATAGCGTTGCCTAACTGTTTAAGTTTAGCATTAGTAGATTTTCAAGATGTCATTGGTACAGCAGGTGCATTGTTTAGCTTAGGCTACTATGTAATTGTAACGGTGACAATTTTGGGAATGAGTCAGCTTCATACAGGTTCGTTGATGGTGATGCCACTTTATTTTCTGACTATTGTAGTTATCATGGTGGTGTTTACTAAAGTATTTATTTTTGGTAAACAAACTTCAAAAACGATTTAAATATGAAATGGTAAAAGAGTCTCATTTTTTAATGAGACTCTTTTGTATTTTATGAAAAAATTACAGGTATGAATATGTGATTAATGTTAAAATATAACAAAGTTGTATGGTTATAGTTTTTTGGGGGTGAAAATATGTTAATGAATCTAGCATGCGCTATACTAATCATTTCCGGACTTACAATAGTTATCAGAAAAACTTTCATTGTCAACCACTATCTTTGTAATTTAATGGCATTCTTTTGTGTTTATATGACAACATCTTCTTATATGTTAAATCAACTTTCATTAGTGAAAACAATAGTTGTACTAGTTTTGTTGTTTATAACTTTAGTTCTCGTATACTCACATTTCGATATTAGAGGGCTAGCTTTTAACGATTATACAGTGTTTAATTTACCTTCTAGCCGAGTGAATATATTAGTGAAAGAAGGGCTTACTGAAGCAAATATAGAATTTACTTTGGATAAAAATAATATATATTTATCAGGATCTCCTGTTAAAATTCGAATATTAAATAGGCCATTACATACAACTAATATTTTATTTAAAAAATGTCCAGATGATATGCAGGGGAAAATTAAAGATATTATTGAGGAAAAGATAAAAGCTGAAGAGAAGAGTTTTCCGCTTTCGGGTGTATTGCTGATTGCTTTAGGAGGACTAATATTTTTCATAAAATAGTAGTATTATGAAATGTTTTTTGCGATAAGGTTCGAATTTTCAATTAGAATGAGGTGGAATGCATGCGAAACTTAGTAAATAAACTAAATGTTAAAGCAACTACACAAGAAGATTTACAACAAATTTTAAAACTATGTACAATTTATGATCAAGCCATTTACGGTGAAGTTGATACAACGGTAGAGGATATTAGTAACTCATGGAAAGGTATTGATGTTAGTAAAAGCTCTTATGTTGTTATGAATGAAGAAGAAATAATCGCTTATGGAGTTTTGACAGGGAATGAAGGGCAGTTTCCATCTGCCGTATTTGTAAACCCTGATTATATAAATCAAGGAATTGAACATGTAATATGGTCAAAGCTTGAAGAGCGTGCTACGGGGCTTGTAAGTAATTCGTCTTGCTTGAATGGCACGATTGTAACACAAGCAAATAATTTCTATGAGGAAAAAGTATTAGAAGAAGATGGATTTATCCCAACTCGTATATGGTGAGGGATGGGGATTGAATTAAAGAAAAATGTTCCATCGCCACTATGGCCAAAGGATGTTACAGTGCGACATTACATACCCGGTTTAGATGATGAAAGATTACATCAAACTTTTAATGAAGCATTTGCAGACCACTGGAATTCGCATCCTTCTACGTTAGAAGAGTTTTTGCAGCGTACTGAAAGAGCTGGGTTTCATCCTACGTTATGGTCACTAGCAATGATTGAAGATGAAGTAGTGGGATTTATTTTTAGTAAAAAGGGTACTGATAATAAAGCTGAAATTACTCACTTAGGTGTAAGAAGTTCTAAGCGGAAACAAGGATTAGGATTGGCGTTATTACACCATGCATTCGGGCAATTGTATGAAGAGGGGATTTCGAAAGTGAATCTAAATGTAGATTCTGAGAATATTACAGGTGCACCTCGCATATACGAAGCAGCTGGAATGGAAGTAAAGAGTAAATTCGTTCGCTTTGATAAGGAAGTCCGTGCGAAGGATGTATATGGTATGTAATTTTACTAATATATTATATTTTCAGGTGAGACGGAAATGTAATTCATTTAAATGATGGACAATGATGTTATCAACTATAAATATTGAAGTACATGCTGTATAAAACCGAGGAAGAAATGCTTTCCTCGGTTATTTATATTGTAATAACATTTACACTAGAATCATATTGAATAGATGTATTTTATTTCTAATTAAGTTAAAAATTAAACATAATCATGCATATTAATTTATTGAAAAAATAATTGAATTTTTCAGATAAATAAATTAATATAAAGTAAGAAATTTTCAGATTTATAGAAAATCGGAAAATGAGAGGTTTTGGAAATTTTATAAGAGGCAATAAACGATTTTAAGATAGCTTTAAAGATATCTTAAAATGACGTTTGCTTCATCATTTTCGAGCCGAAAGGAATTAGGGTACAGTATCTTGCTTTAAAATGCGGCTATGAAACATCTAAGAGGGGGAAGTGAAGTGGCAAACAAAGAATTGAAAAGAGGTTTAGAAGCACGTCATATTCAAATGATTGCTTTAGGCGGAACGATTGGTGTTGGTTTGTTTATGGGGTCAGCCAGCACGATTAAATGGACAGGTCCGTCAGTAATGCTTGCTTATGCAATTGCAGGTATTTTTATCTTCTTCATCATGCGTGCCATGGGAGAAATGTTGTACATGGAGCCAAGTACAGGCTCATTTGCGACGTTCGGTCATAAGTATATTCACCCGTTAGCTGGTTATATGACAGCTTGGAGTAACTGGTTCCAGTGGGTTATCGTTGGGATGTCAGAGATTATCGCGGTTGGGGCGTATATGCAATATTGGTTCCCGGATTTGCCAGCTTGGATACCGGGTATTATTGCAATGGTTATTCTTGGTGCTGCTAACTTAATTTCGGTTAAGTCATTTGGTGAATTTGAATTTTGGTTTGCAATGATTAAAATCGTTACGATTTTATTAATGATTATTGCCGGATTCGGTCTCATTTTCTTCGGAATTGGGAACGGCGGAGAAGCAATTGGTATATCTAATCTATGGGAAAATGGTGGTTTCTTTACGGGTGGTTTTTCAGGATTCTTCTTTGCGCTATCACTTGTAGTTGGGGCATATCAAGGTGTGGAATTAATCGGGATTACTGCTGGTGAAGCGAAAGATCCGAAGAAGACACTTACAAGAGCAATTCAAAGTACAATTTGGCGTATTTTAATTTTCTATATTGGCGCTATTTTCGTTATTGTAACTGTTTATCCTTGGGATCAATTAAGTTCAATTGGTAGTCCGTTCGTAGCGACTTTTGCGAAGGTCGGTATTACGGCAGCTGCTGGACTTATTAACTTCGTTGTTATTACAGCGGCAATGTCTGGTTGTAACAGTGGTATTTATAGTGCTGGACGTATGCTTTATACGTTAGGTGTAAATGGACAAGCACCAAAATACTTTGCGAAAATTTCTAAAAATGGTGTACCTTTATTCGGTACAGTTGGCGTAATTATCGGTTTAGCGGTTGGTGTTGTTTTAAGTTATATTGCACCAAAAAACTTATTCGTATATGTATATAGTGCGAGTGTACTTCCTGGTATGGTGCCATGGTTTGTTATTTTAATTAGTCAAATGCGTTTTAGAAAAGAAAAAGGAGCAGAGATGAAAGATCATCCATTCAAAATGCCATTTGCTCCTGTTACAAACTATTTAACAATTGCCTTTTTAATTATGGTATTAATCGGAATGTGGTTTAACGATGATACTCGTATTTCACTAATTGTAGGTATTGTTTTCTTAGCTATCGTAACAATTAGTTTCTATGCTTTCGGAATAGGGAAGAGAGCTCCGTTAGATGTTCAAAATGATCAAGAGATTTCAAGTAAATAAAGGTAATAAAAAAAGTCCGATTTCTTATT
>NZ_ALBR01000021.1:0-34701 GCF_002081505.1 Bacillus sp. CDB3
ACGTACGTACGTACGTAGTATAGTAACTAATAGTATACGTAAGTAAGTAATTAACGTAAAGTAAAGTAAAGTAACGTAACGTACTATTATAGTAGTATGACTTTTTTATAAAACTTTTCTAATACAATCTTCCCAATTGTACGTCCACTTTCAAGTAATGCATGTGCTTTTTTAAGGTTTTCTGCATTAATTGGTGTTAACGTATCATTTAAAGTAGTTTGAAGAATACCTTCATCTAATAGCTCGCTTACTTTATTTAATAGTTCGTGCTGCGTAATCATATCACCAGTTTCATACATAGCTTTTGTAAACATAAACTCCCAAACGAATGTAGCACTTTTACTTTTTAAAATCCCCATCTCAAGAGGGTGCTCATTTTCTACGATAGAGCAAATTTTTCCTTGTGGTTTAATAAGGTCACCCATTGCTTGCCAATGTTGATCTGTATTGTTTAAGCAGAAGATATAATCTACATCTTTTAGCCCAAACTCTAATATTTGATCTTGTAAAGGTTGGTGATGGTTAATGATATAATCGGCACCGAATTTTTCAACCCAGTGTATCGTTTCATTGCGGGATGCAGTTGTGATTACATTCAGTCCAGCCCATTTAGCTAATTGAATGGCAATCGAGCCAACACCACCAGCTCCACCAATAATTAAAATGTTTTTGAATGTATTTGTGTCCTTCTTATTATAATCAATGCCCAAACGTTCAAATAAACCTTCCCAAGCCGTAATAGCTGTTAAAGGAATTGCTGCAGATTCAGCATCACTTAACGTTTTTGGTTTTTTACCAACGATTCTTTCATCAACTAGATGGTATTCACTGTATGTACCTTGCCTTGTAATGCTTCCAGCGTAAAACACTTCGTCGCCTTCTTTAAATAACGTACAACCTTCGCCCGTTTGCACGACAACACCACTAGCATCCCAGCCAAGTATTTTTGCTATATCTTCTTTTTTATCTTTCGGAGATCGAACTTTTGTATCAACTGGATTAACGGAAATAGCGTTAATTTTAACAAGTAGATCTCTTCCTGTGGCAACAGGTCTTTCAACTTCAATATCAATTAAGCTGTTTTCTTCTTCAATAGGTAAGTATTCATGTAAACCGATTGCTTTCATTTGTATTCCCTCCATTAAAATAAGAGTCTGTTCTTTTTTATTATAGTAGGTAAAGTGTCGTTATGTAAAAAAGTGGACTCCTTTCTATTTTATAAAGAGCTTGATTAAACATCATTTAGAATGTCTTCATTGAAAGAGAAAAGCCATCGTTTTGATTTTATAAGCGTTGTAACATTATTTTTAAGTTATACTTATTTTTCCAGTGTACCTTGCAATGAATAATACTGAGTGGTATATTATACTTATGAGTTACTTATTATAAAATGGTACTGAATAATAAATAGTAGTGAACGTCAATTAGAATAGGGTGAATGAACATTGAATGTACAATTTAAAAAAGGAGTTTTAGAACTTTGTGTGCTTGTCTTACTCGATAAGCAAGACCGTTATGGGTATGAATTAGTTCGAAATATTTCCAATCAAATTGAAATATCAGAAGGATCTGTTTATCCTCTTCTTCGTAGATTAACTAAGGAAGAATATTTTACAACGTATTTACAGGAGTCTTCAGAAGGACCTTCAAGGAAGTATTATAAACTGACAGATAAAGGTAGAACGTATTTGTACCAACTTTTGGATGAATGGAATGAATTCTCACAGGGTGTCAATCAATTAATTAAAGAAGGTGTACGTAATGACGAAAGATAAATTTTTACAACAATTAAATGTATCTCTAAAAATATTATCTGAAAAAGAGCGTGCAGATATTTTAAAAGATTATGAAGAACATTTTACTTTCGGATTAGAGGAAGGGAAAAGCGAAGAAGAAATTACAGCTTCATTAGGTTCTCCAGCTCAAATCGCCAAAGAGTTATTAGCCGATTATCATCTTGAGAAAGTAACAGCAAGTGCAACAACAGGAAATGTTTTTCGGGCAATTTGGGCAGTAATTGGATTAGGGTTTTTCAATTTAGTAATAGTGCTTGGACCTGCAATTACATTAGCAGCATTGATTTTTTCGGGATGGGTTCTAGGAATCTCATTTTTAGGTTCACCACTGCTTGTCATTGTAGATACTATTTTGCATCCAAATACATTCCTGCTTTTTAACCTTTTCGTTTCTTTAGCACTTTGTGGACTTGGATATTTCATTGTAATTGCTATGTTATCTTTAACGAAGTTAGCAAGGAATGGATTTGTTCGTTATTTAAAGTTCAATATAGCACTAGTAAAAGGTGGTTTTAAGCATGATAAATAAAAAGAAATTTTCCATCATTGCAGGTATTATTTTTATTATTGGAATTGTAGGAAGTCTACTCACTTATCGTTCAATTGCTGCAGTACCAATTTCAGAAGAAAAGGTTATTAGCAATAATAATGTGTCAAGCGTCATTATCGATACGAATAACGTTCGTGTTAACATCAATCCTACAACAGATAGTAACATTAAAGTAACATTAGATGGGGAAGTTAATCCTAACATAAAAAGAACGTTAGCTACGGATGAGAAAGATTCAACGCTTCTCATTTCTTACAAAGAAAAACAACAGAGCTGGTTCAACTTCAACATTTCCGAAGTATTGGCCCCATTAACATTAAATGTTTATCTGCCTGAAAAACAATATGATTTATTAAAAGTTTCCAATAATAATGGCTACGTTTCTGCCAAAAAACTAAACGCAACAAATTTTAATATCAATACAAGCAATGGGCGTGTTGAATTAAGAGAGATCAATTCGCAAAAAGTTATTGCAGAAGCAAACAATGGAATTATGGACTTTAAAGATATAATGGCACAAAATATTCATGTGAAATCGAATAATGGAAGAATTATGCTAAATCATGTGGAAGGTGAAATAGAGGGGCAATCTAAGAATGGAAGTCTTACTCTTAAAACAACTGAACTTGATCGAAATCTTAATTTTACGACTCACAATGGAAAAATCAATATTGAAACCGAAAAAGAACCAACTAATGTTCAATTTAATGTTTCTGTCGATAATGGCAGAGCAAATATCCTGGATAAATATAAAGGTAATGCGATTATTGGAAAGGGAGAAAATCTAATTAAATTAACCACGCATAATGGAAATATTTCAGTGAAATAAAATAGCATATCATCTTTTATAATCATTGCTCGCCGCATATAAGAGCCTGTAAATGAATAATAACAAGCAAAATAGCCGACTCCTTTTCTCAGCATATAGGTAGTCGGTTATTTTATATATAAAATTCGTTTAAGCGTGTATTTTTTTCATTCTTAAACTATTGTTTGTTTCTGTATTCCTTATAGGATGTTTTATAAATCATCGAACTTTATTTCAAAATACAAACAGCTGTTTTATTACTCTCGACTGCTAGGAGAGTAAAAAATAGTAATTGTTAATATAATGAAAAGTTGTGAACAACTTAAAATAATAGCTGGAACAATGAAAGGTGAGAAGGATTTTATTTCTAATGGGAGGAATTCTTTACTGTATTGTTTCATTCAAAACTACATGTAAAGGTGGATACATAATGACGGTAAAAAAGCTTTATTTTGTGCCAGCTGGTCGTTGTATGTTAGATCATTCTTCTGTTAATAGTACGCTCACACCGGGGAATTTATTGAACTTACCAGTATGGTGTTATTTATTGGAGACAGAAGAAGGACCTATTTTAGTAGATACAGGCATGCCAGAAAGTGCGGTTAATAATGAAGGTCTTTTTAACGGTACATTTGTTGAGGGGCAGATTTTACCGAAAATGACTGAAGAAGATAGAATCGTAAATATTTTAAAGCGTGCAGGGTATGAGCCGGAAGACCTTCTTTATATTATTAGCTCTCACTTGCATTTTGATCATGCAGGAGGAAATGGTGCTTTTATAAATACACCAATCATTGTACAGCGTGCTGAATACGAGGCGGCGCAGCATAGAGAAGAATATATGAAAGAATGTATATTGCCGAATTTAAACTACAAAATCATTGAAGGGGATTATGAAGTCGTATCAGGTGTTCAACTATTGTATACACCAGGACATACTCCAGGGCATCAGTCGCTATTCATTGAGACGGAGAACTCTGGCCCAGTGTTATTAACGATCGATGCATCGTATACGAAAGAGAATTTTGAAGATGAAGTGCCGTTCGCGGGGGTTGATTCGGAGTTAGCTTTATCTTCAATTAAGCGTTTAAAAGAAGTTGTGAGGAAAGAAAACCCAATTGTTTTCTTCGGACATGATATAGAGCAGGAAAAGAGCTGTAAAGTGTTCCCTGAATATATATAAAAGAGAAAGTCATGAGCTAATGTGCCCATGACTTTCTCTTTTATATAATCTTTTTAAATAAGCTATATACTTTTTTCGAATTTCCTTCATTTAATTGATAATAAGTAAGATCTATGTCATCAGGACTGTTTTGATGAGCAATCATAATTTCACTACTGTTGTTATCTACTATCCAAATTAAATATTGTTTATAAGTCCCATCTTGGAAAGTAATCCACATGTTACAATCTACTAAATCAGAACCTTCTTCATCTAGCGTTAAATCGCCTTTTTTTGCTGTATCCATACTGTTAATGAATGTTTTTAATTCATCTGTTTTTGTAAGGAAGATAGATTTTTTTGTTTTAATTGACTCTACATGTATATCTTTTATTTCCTGTTTCCCTAAAAAAACAGGAGGTGCATCTGGGTCTCTTTGAGTTGAAATAATAGTAGCTTTCTTCTTTGGTTTACTTGCTGTATATAGATCTTGAATAGATTTTCCAGAGTTTAAAAACCATACGGTTCCAAAAACAATCAATGCGCTACCTATCAATAAAATGATTTTCTTAATAGGGTATTCTCCTCTCTATTACTTCGTGTGAAGAGCTTTTCTATTAATATATGATAGGTAAGCGCAAAGTATTATAGGTGAACGTGTTTATTCTGTACAGTTTTAATAGGGCGATCAACGAGTAAATTGTAAGTAAGCCCAATTAATACGAAAATCCCACCGACAACTTTTCCTATAGAGAGTTCGTTTGACAGGAAGAAATCAATGATAGTCCCCGCAAATAATTGTCCGATAAAGATGAGCAACGTTAAATAAAATGCTGATATTTTAGGAGTGATATAGTTGGATAATGAAATAACGATAACGCCTACTAATCCGCCTAAGTATACAGCGATAGGAATAGATCGCAACGTATGACTAGGAATATAAAATGAATCTGAACTGAAAATTAAAAATAGCATAGAGAAAAATAATCCAGTAATATAATTGAAAAATGTACCTTCCCAATTCCCAATTTCCTTTGCTAAATTCGCGTTAATAATTCTAGCAACAACGATAGAAACACCAGCTAAAATAGCGATACAAATATATAACATTTTCTTACCCCCATTAATAAATTGTCATGACTATAATCCCAGAAGAGATGAATAATAATCCAATTAGTTTTTTCTTTTCAAACTTTGCAACTTTCATTCCTAATAAGCCGAAGTGATCAATAACAATTGCAGCAATGGATTGACCGAGTAAACTTAATGCGATCGTAATAGAGGCACCAAGGGCGGAGAAACTTATATTATTAAAAAGAACAGTGAACACCCCAATCGCTCCAGCGCTATATAAAAAAAGTGGAATGCCTTTATCAAAATGGATTTTATTTTTGTTTATGATTAAAACGAAAATAACTGCAATTAAACCGACAAGGTGAATGACAACGCTCGCTGTGTACTTGCCAATTAACTCAGATAAAATCCCATTCAATGGAAGCATAACGGCGATGAGCACACCAATAAAGACAGAAAGAAAGTTATACAATGTAATAGCCCCTTTATATTTCATATTTGTAATGACTGTATCATGCTGAAATTGTGTATTACTATGACATATGTCATAGTGGAAGAAGAAAATTTTAATTACAATGGGGATAGGTTGTAAAGGTGGGGGAACTATGAAGAAAGTATGCAATTCTATTAAATTAGCAGAGTATATGAAACAAAATAATATTGACTCATTTTTTAGTAATGATATGAAGCCATATATGGAACTTTTATTTTTTAAAAAGAATGAGTTTATTTGTAGAGAAAATGAAGAGATAGATTATTTATATTTTTTTGTTGAAGGAAAAGCGAAAGCGTTTAACACATTAAGTAACGGGAAATCGGTATTATTATGTTTTTATGATAGTTTGCAGTTACTAGGAGATGTGGAGTTAATTCATTCTCAAAAGACTGCTTCAAACGTACAAGTAATGGCTGATTCGTATTGTGTTGGTTTACCTTTAGGGAAAGTGAGAAACCAATTATTTCATGATGCGAAATTTTTACGATGTATTTGCGGATCGTTAGCACATAAATTAAATCGTCTTTCAAAAAATAGTACAATTAATTTACTATATCCACTTGAAAATAGACTTGCGAGTTACATGTTAGCAGCAGGAGAACGAGCGGCTCAGCATGGAAATAGAATTGTGTTTAGTGGGAATTTAACGGAAACAGCTGAATTGTTAGGAACGAGTTATCGGCATTTATTGCGCACTGTGAATATTTTTTGTGATAAAGAGATAATCAAGAAAAATAATGGTTGTTTTGAAGTAGTGAATGTAGAAGTTTTGAGAGAATTGGCTGCGGATGTTTATAAATAAACAAGATTAATTGAGAAAGGGCTTATATATAGGAAGCTCTTTTTATTTTGGGAAAATCGAAATGAAATTGGAAAAAATTTGTCGTTGAAACGAGGTGGCAGTTCCCTTAGTATTGTTTAAGGTTCTTCTAATAAGGTCATAAGAACTTAAAAATACAAAATATTATTTTTTACTTGTTAGAATGAACTATATTTACATATATAGGAGGAATACGATGAAAAAGTTAGTTGCAATTTTTACTGGTATGCTTTTAACGGTTGGATTAACAGCATGTGGAGATACAGAAGTGAAAGAAGTTAAGAAAGATGGATCTGCAAAACAAGAGCAGAAAAAAGAAGAAAGCAATAAAGTATTTTCGATTGGTGAAACGTTTGAAGTGAACGGACTGCAAATTACATTTACTTCTGCTAATTTTGTTGAACCGAATGAATATACTGCGCCTGAAAAAGGAAAAGTTTTAGAAATCCAATTTTCAGCGAAAAACAATGGTAAAAAAGAAATGTATTTTGGAGCTGAAGAATTAAAGCTTGCTGATGCATCAGGAAATCAATTTAAAGAATACTTCAGTATGGATAATGGTTTTATGAATGAAAACATTGCAGTTGGAAATCAAATTACTGGAAAAATGTATTATGATGTTGCTGAGTCAGATAAATATACTGGCACATATAAACCAAATTTCACATTTGATGAGAAATCTGTAAAAATTGATTTTCAAGTAAAATAATAAACGATGAAAAAGGAAGTTTGAAATATGAAAAGAACGACTGAATTTGTATTAGGTCTTATTGGTGGTATTTTGGGGGTACTTTGTTCAATTATTCCACTAATAATTGGTGGCATGGGTGCTGCGCTCGAAGCAGAAGGAGCGAATGAAATTATTGGGTTAGGATGGGTAGCGGTATTCCTTTCTATCCTAGGAATTGTTGGAGCTGCTATGGTAAAGAGTAAAGCGAAAGCAGCAGGAATCATGATGACAATCGCAGCAATCGGTGGATTCATTTGTATTTCGGTTGTATATTTACTACCAGGTATTTTACTATTAATTGCTGGTTTAATGGGAATTTTCCGTAAGCCTAAAACTGTAGAATAGTATGAAGTATAGAGATACGCTAGCTCTTTAGTTGCTAGCGTGTTTTTTATTAGTAGTAGAAAAAATAAAAAATAGATCAGTAGCAGCAACTACTGATCATCCATATGTACATGAATTAGGAGAGGTCAAACATTTATTAACTTTATTATAATAGATTTTCACAAGAATAAAAACTGAAAATTCTAATTTTGTGTTGAGGAAGTTTTTTGTATCGAAATATATGAAAGAATAGGAATTTTTATTAAAAGGAAAAATGATATTTATATTTTAGTAAATTATGATATAGTCTAAAAAAGAGTCTTTTCCATAAATGTAATTATTTTATTTTGATTTCATTTATGTGAGGGAAGGAGAAGTAATTATGAAGTTTGATGATCAACGCTTACTAGGAGTACGATTAGGATCGATACTCGTAACAGAAGAAAATCAATATTTAGTAATTAAGAAAAAAGATCATTATGCATTATTAAATATACATAATTTAGAATGCACACATGTTGAAGTGCAACTAGAACATATTGAAGAAATGTTGCGGGAAGATTTCCAAGAAAGTATAACGGAGATTATCGCACCAGAACATATAAAAATTGTTGCGAAAAATGTTATATAAAGTGAAACTTTAATCAGTGGGGGGTTCTTCATCCCCCACTGATTATTAGTTGAACCAATCGGTCTTACTGCCCGTTAATGCTGGGAAAAGAAAGAAGCTGGAAGGAACAGCTTCTTTCTTTTCATTATAAGGATAACGTTTTTAAAACCTCACCAATGATGCCCTTCATTTGATGAACACCTAAATCGGAATTCGTCATAATAACAGCTCCATTACCTCTATGTGGATAACAAACCATCATACATTGAAATCCAACGCCCCACCCATATGAATAAATTTGTAAGTCTTCATTAGAATCATCTAGAAAAACACCTAACCCAGTCCATTTTGAGCAACCTTGAGGAGAAATCATGTCTTGTACTGTTTTTTGAGAAAGTTTTAGTTTGCTATTTCCATGTAAGGAATGAATGAGTTCGAGTACTAAAGTTGATAAGTCAGCTGGTGTTGTCCAAACGCCTGAAGCTGCTGCGAATGGATAAAATGGATACTTCTCATTTGTAACGGTGCCATCTTTATTATGTCCACAAGCGAAAGCATCGGTTTTATCTATGTCTTCGGGAGAGAAAAGTGTACTATTTTTCATTTGTAGTGGCTGGAAGATAAATTCTTCTAGTAACTGACTAAATGATTTTCCTGTAATATCTTCTAGTAGTTGTTCGATTATACAAAAGTTTGCGTCTGAGTAGTGAAATTCACTTTCTGGTTTATAAGTTGCTTCTATAGGTACTGGGCAATATAATGTATCACCGGCAAGGAGTTCGGACATTTTAGGTAGTCCTTTTGCGAGTATATAAGGTTCAAAACTATTAGGAGGATCAATCATCCCAGATTGGTGACTTAATAAGTTTAGTAACGTGACTTTTTTCTGTGAAGTAAATAGATTGGTAGGGATGTTCCAAGATGTGAGTCTATCATTTACGTCTTCATCTAAATGTACGATTCCTTGATCTGATAACGTTAGTACGAGCATTGCGGTGATGAATTTGCTAATAGAACAAGAATTGAGGATGGAATTTGTAGTAATATTTCTAGTTGTTCCAGACTCAAGTGTTCCGTAGGCTGTCGCTTCATCCAGTCTACCATCACGTATAACGGCAAGGCTTAACCCGGAAACGGAATATTGTTTCATTTGCTTGGATATATTTCTACTTAATAAGTTCATAGTATCTCCCTTCTGATAAAACAGAATATTAACTTTATTATACATTAGTAGATAAAGAGAAGTGTTGTGAATGGAATAAAAAGGCGCGTTTTAAGAGAAAGAGGGAATAAAAGAAAACACTCGATCTTTTGTTGATGAAGTGTTTTCTTTTATTTTAAATAAGTTCGAGGTAAAAATTGAAGGAATTTATCTCGGTACATGTACATAAGCCATGTAGCTGTTATAAAGGAAATAAATATTTCTTTATTTTTAATAGGTGCTTTGAAAAGGAGCCAACCAGTTATATCGAATAGCACATGTAATACGATTGAAAGAACTACAAATAGTAATAATGTCTTCAAAAATCTTTTCATGAAGTGTCCCCCTAGCATAAAAGGTTTTATCAACAGTGTTGAATATTACTATTATACATTAAATGTGTCATGTGGTAAAATTTACATAAGTTAGTGAAATAAAACAAATGAAAGCTAATGAGGAGGAATAGTCATGGAATTTTGGATGATCATACCGATAGCGATCTTTGGGTTTATTTATATCGTTGAAAAATTAAATAAAATCGAAAAGAAAACGGATGCGCGTTTAAAGAGGATGGAAGATAGATTACAATTAATTTCGAAAGAAATGGGAATTGTAGATAGAGAACCTGAAATTAATAAAGAATTACGCCAGCTTGTGGAAGAAGGAAAAACAGTTACAGCAATTAAGAGAGTAAGAGAGGCTTTTGGATTTTCATTGTTAGAAGCGAAGCAATATGTTGATAAGTTATAAAAAAGATCATCCAATTGGATGGTCTTTTTTTACTGAACCATACGTGTATTTACATAAGCAGCGATTATAACGTGGCCAATAATAATGATGGGAAATATAATTTTAACATTAGGAGTAATGAAGACACTGCCAATTGTGGCAATAACACCAGCAGTTAAATTATAAAGACCAACTATTTTTGATAACTTCACTTTATCTGGCACACGGCACACGGCGTTCATTGAATCCTGATAAGAGCCAAGTGTATTGCTTTACTCCGATGAAATATGCTAGTGCAAATGAAATGATTGCTAGTATAAATAATGATGGATACGCGAAGAGAGTCATTGAAAACACCCCCGTTAATGGACTATAAATAAATTATAGTATGAATGTTATAATTTAACAAAATACAGTTTTGATTTTAAGTGTAATAGAAAAATGGCATTTGTGAAGAAGGGAGATTAAGTATGAATATTTCAGAATTCCAGAGATATGTAGCAAGTTTTAGTAAAGAAAAAGGGTTTCAACATACAACAATTGAAGAACGCACGATGTATGCGATGGCGGAATTAGGTGAATTAGCGGAAGTTATATTAAAGCGTGATAAAATACAAGATTCGAAACGAGAGATTGGTTTAGAAATGTTTGATGTAATTTGGAATGTATGTGATTTAGCGAATAAATTAAATATTGATTTAGAGAAGGCGTTTGAAGAAAAAATGATGATTAATAAAAAACGTGAATGGTAAGTAGAATTTTAATGTGTAAAGATGGGGGATATGAATGAAAAAGAAGTTTATTATAGGAGGAGTTTTCACCTTAATTAGTGTAATGGGTGTTGTCGCTTATTTAGTTTTTCAAGGTATATTCATTCCGAATCAATTCAGTGCGGACAAGTATGAGATAAAAGGTGTAGATGTCGCGTCCTATCAAGGAGAGAGTTAGAAAAGCAAAATATGAAGTTTGCGTTTATAAAAGCTACTGAAGGAAGTGCGTTTGTGGATGAGTACTTTTCGACAAATTGGACGAATGCAAATAAGACAGGTATGCGCACCGGAGCGTATCATTTTTTTAGTTTTGATAGTAAAGGTGAAACGCAAGCAAAGCAATATATACGAACCGTTCCAAAACATAAACAAGCATTGCCACCGGTAATTGATGTTGAGTTTTATGCTAATAAAAAAGATAATCCACCTCAGCGTGAAGATGTTGAGAAAGAGTTGACAGTAATGGTAAAAATGCTAGAAAAACATTATGACAAGAAAGTAATATTGTATGCAACTCAAGAGGCGTATGAGTTGTACATAAAAGATGCATATCCCGAATGTGATATATGGATTCGTAGTGTTCTTACAAAACCGAGTTTATCGGATGAAAGAAATTGGACGTTTTGGCAATACACAAATCGTGGAAGGTTAAGAGGGTATAACGGGAAAGAAAAGTATATTGATTTGAATGTATTTTATGGGAATGAGGAAGAATTTAAGAATTATGGAATGAACGATTAAGTTTTGAAGCGTACAGAATGTTGTATGCTTTTTTATTAATTACATGAAAAATATGTAAGAAATGATGGAACAAACATTTGAGATGAATTGTCTAATATAGGTAATAACTATTTCGTTTGAAAGAAAGGGCGGAGAAAATGAAAAATACATTATTAAAAGTAGGGGTATGTGTTAGTTTACTAGGAACAACTCAATTTGTTAGCACAATTTCTTCTGTGAAAGCGGAACAAAAGCTAGAGCAAAAAGTAATAAAGAATGAGAACGGAACTATTTCACTTTCTCAGTTAAACAAAAATGTATGGGTTCATACGGAGTTAGGTTATTTTAATGGAGTAGCAGTTCCTTCGAATGGTCTAGTTCTTACTACTTCGAATGGTCTAGTTCTTACTACTTCTAAAGGGTTAGTACTTGTTGATTCTTCTTGGGATGATAAGTTAACGAAGGAATTAATAGAGATGATAGAAAAGAAATTTAAGAAGCGCGTAACGGATGTTATTATTACACATGCGCATGCTGATCGAATTGGCGGAATAAAAATGTTGAAAGAAAGAGGCATTAAAGCGCATAGTACAGCATTAACTGCGGAATTAGCAAAGAAAAATGGATATGAAGAACCACTTGGAGACTTACAAACAATTACGAATTTGAAGTTTGGAAATATGAAAGTAGAAACGTTCTATCCAGGGAAAGGACATACAGAAGATAATATTGTCGTATGGTTACCGCAATACAACATTTTAGCTGGAGGTTGTTTAGTGAAATCTGCGGGGGCAAAAGATTTAGGGAATGTTGCTGATGCATATGTAAATGAATGGTCGATATCGATTGAGAATGTGTTGAACCGATATGGAAATATGAACTTAGTAGTGCCTGGTCATGGAGAAGTAGGGGACAGAGGATTACTTTTACATACATTGGATTTGTTGAAATAAGAAACTGTTGGAATATAAAAGCGAGGGGAAACAATTTCCTCCTCGCTTTCTTCTAGCTATATTTAAATGCGAAGCTATCAATTACGCCTATATACGTTACTGAGATTTTAATTCCAAATATACAAATACCAGTACCGTCATAATTGCTATAACAACGTAAGTAACATCAAGCATTATAAGTGTTTTTAATGTTTCAGTCATCCTAGTTCACCCCTGTTATAAAAATATAACATGATCTTTTTATCAATCAGATAAGAAATCATAAAGATAAAATGTACATGAAATTTCTTAAGTAGTTTCTATATAAATATATCATATAAATAATGTAAACAATGTAAAGATAGTGTAAATGTATTGTAAAGAAAGAGGTTGCTCATAATGTCTATAAATCTTTTTAGTTGTATATACTATGTATTTCTCGTGTGCCATGTAGGAAACAGTTATAACATGTGAAAAATAAATTTACTTTGACAAATCAATCACGATGGTAGCTGTTACTACATTTTCTTCTAATACATCTACCTGTACTTGTTCATCGTTTCTCCAATTGATATTGAAGTTCTCTGTCGTATACATTTCCTTAAGAGTGACCTCTTTATATTTTTCTAAAATGCTACCTCTTTTCCCATAATAGATTCTTACAGTTGAACTGGGACTTGGTCCTTTTGATTTTATTGTTTCTCTAAACTCGATAATATTTATTAGATTTGGAGATTCACTTTTTTGAAAGGTAAAGGAACTAACCACTTTTTGTACTTTCTTAAAAACAGAACCACTGGATTTATCTGATATGTTAAATTCCACAACTTCAGGTACTGTTTCTTTTCCACGTAGTGTTATTGTTGCTTCATAATCATTTTTCCAATCTACTGAAACGTTTGAGGGATCTAGACGTTCCCCGTCATTTGCAATACTTGTGTCAAAATGTTCCCATAAGCCGTATTTAATTCTGACAGGAGAGGAACCAAGAGAAGAGTCTGAATCTATTTTTACTACTTTAATCGTATTTATATTATTCGGAGAATGACTTTTTTTAAGTGTAACGTCGTATAAATACAAAATGTAAGAAAAACAGCCTACTACTAAAATAATTGGAATTAAAATACGTAGGGCAGTAATTGGACGTCCTCGTGTCGTTTTTTTCTTAGTGCTATTACTATCTTGTTCAAGGTCTTTTTCAATACTTGTTTGAACTGTTATTTTTGGCGGGCGAATAAACCACCAAATGAAAGCTATAAGTAGTAAGAAAAGAGGTATTCCTTGAATAAAGAGAAATCCTTTCCAAAAATCAAGTCTAGTACTATATGGAGAATCTGTTGCCATCACTCCTATAAAAAGTGCCACTGGACTTGCAAGTATATTTATCCCTAAACCGATCATTACGAATGAAAGGTTTTTATTCCTAATTTTTCGTGATCCAGCCATAATAAACAGAAATATTGCAATACCGAGTATAAGAAACAGTATTCCATAATAAAACATCATATATACCATATTATCCCTCCATAACTTTAATTGTACCATCAGAAAGGGAAATTTTGTGAAATATTAGATGGATATGATATTTGTGTTCCTTAAAAGTGCGCCGACATATTATGCAAATAATTGATCATGCGCAAGTATTAATATTAGAAGACAGTAAAAATATTATGTCAACAATGTGAACTGTCACAAATTTATACATATTATTGTGATTGATATCACATCCCTTTTCATCGATGGGTATTATGCTTAGGTTGTAAGGAATGATTGGGAGAGGGTGGGATGATAATGTTTTGTTATCAATGTGAACAAACGCCAACAGGCGGATGTAAAGTAATAGGTGTTTGCGGTAAAAATGAAACAATTGCAAGTTTACAAGATACGATTGTGTTTGGATTAAAAGGAATTGCGGCTTATCGTACTCATGCTGCTCAGCTAGGATATACAGATGCATTTGTAGATGCTACAACGCAAGAAGCGTTATATATGACGTTAACAAATTCCAACTTTAATGAGCAAGAACATATTGATATGGCTATAAAAGTCGGGAAATCAGCTTTACGAGTGATGGAGTTATTAGATGAGGCACATACGAATCACTTTGGTGTTCCAGAGCCGGTTCAAATTACACAAAATCGTGTAGAAGGTAAGGCAATTGTAGTTACTGGTCATAATTTATTTGCGTTAGAAGAATTATTAAAGCAAACAGAAGGAAAAGAAATTAATATTTATACGCATTCTGAAATGTTACCAGCACACGGATATCCGCAGCTGAAAAAATATAAACATTTAAAAGGGAACATTGGTAAGGCATGGTATGATCAAAGACGTCTTTTCGAAAAATTTACTGGTGCCATTTTAGCTACAACGAACTGTGTTATGCCAATTAAAGGATCATATTTTAATCGATTCTTTTCATATGATATTGCAGGTTTAGAGGGCGTACAAAAAATTGAAAATGATGATTTTGCACCATTGATTCAAAAAGCATTAGAACTTCCAGAAGTACATATGGAATCGGATGAACAGTTAGTAACAGGGTTTCATCATAATACAGTATTATCATTATATAGGATTAAATACCCCTATTTCAAGCGGTTTGTATACTTTTTCAAAACCGCTTGCCCACAATTTGCCCACGTTATTTCAAAAATTCATCGTATTGATTTACTGCGGTTACTTCCATCGATTGTGTTACATGAAGATAAACATCTGCTGTCATGTTGATGGTGGAGTGCCCCAGACGTTCAGAAACATATTTTATATTCGCTCCACTTTGTAGCAAATGTACAGCATGAGTATGCCTGAATCCATGCAATTTAATAAATTCGAATCTACCCTTTATGCATGTTTCTTTTAAAAACACTAACGCTGTGGCTCGCAACATACAAGAGTTATCTTCGTTGGTAAATACAAAGTTATAATCCTTATAATATTTTCCATTTCTTAAAGTATTCTTAGCTTGTTCTATTTTCACCTGCTTTAAAAGTGCTAAAGTAGAATCATCTAGAGTAAGTATTCTGATACTACTTTTATTTTTAGGTGGTCCGAATTTAATAGGCTGGTTTCTTTGAGTGGTAATTAATGTTTTGTTGATAAAGACCTGTTTTTTATCAAGTTCTATATCATCCCATTGTAAAGCAAGGCATTCTCCAATTCGTAGACCAGTCCTCGACAAAAACATAAACAGAGAATAGTATTTAAAAGTAGCTTGTTCATTCAAAACATAATTCAAGAATGATTTTAATTCATCTATGTCATAACATTTAATTTCTGATCGTTTGTCGATTACTTGATGTTCTTTAATACTAATTTTGTTTGTAGGATTTTTAGTGAGAATTTCAAGTTCATAAACTGCTATTTCTAATGCATTGTGCATTGTAGCGTTAATCTGTGCTACGGTTTTCTTACTACGTGTCTTTAGAAGGTCATTTATAAATTTTTGATATTTAACACGAGTTAAATCTTTTAATTTCACATCACCAAATGCAGGTAATATGAACAATCGAATATTTTTTTCGTAATTGGTATATGTTCGTTCAGAGATATTTCCTTTTTTATAAGTATCTAACCATTCATACATATAGTCATAAAATGTTATATTATGACTGTTTACGTCCACTCCGTTTGCTAATTTTTCTTCTACTTTAGCAGCAGCTAATTGAGCTTCTTTTTTTGTTTTAAATCCACCTTTAGAGGTTTCTTTGTATTTGCCCATTTCTTTGTATCTAATCCTATATTCCCATTTGTCTTTACGTTTTCTAAAACTAGCCATCGTAGTCACTCCATTCTATTTTTAAAGAATGTTTGTTTTTTAGGTGTAAAAATATATAGCGGATTTCAAATGAATCTTTCCATTTGCTTAGGTATCCCGTAATACTGTAATAATTCTTGTTTGGTTTGTATGCAGTAATCATGGTGACTTCCATCTATAAGAAATCTTGTCGCAAAATAATTTGCTTCGGCTTCTATACGAATTTCAGAACAAAGCGATACCGTAGATAATTTAGGTGTATTTTCATTTGGATGAAAGATAGCATGCCCTAATTCGTGAAAACAGGTAAATATTTGATTTTGATATGAAAGTCGTTCGTTTATATGAATAAAATGGATACGAGATATTTTGTGATAGTATCCAAAAATATCTCCTAAGTCTTCTGTGATGATAATAATTCCTTTTTCTTCGGCAATAAGGTATGGATCTCTGGTATTGTATCGTCTAAGTAGTTCGTCTATTTTTAAATTGATTTGCTGTTTTGAGACCAACAAGATCCACTCCAATCACTCTTCGTTTCTGTATTTTTTAGGTGTAAATTTCTTTTTAGCCATTTGCTTTCCTAATCTAAGAGAATTTTCTAATGAGACAATCAATAATTGTCTAGTTTCCTCTGACATAGGTTCAGAGTCTTTAGAGAAAGCAAGAGCATCCGATTTACTCATATCTTCTATTAATTCTTCTAATTTCTTTTGTATATCTTTTTCGTCCTTTTCTGTAAGTTCCCAATACTCTTTGTTAGTTCTACCTAATAAGTAGTCAACGCTTACGTTGAAATAATCTGCTACTAGTTGAAGTTTATCAATAGCAGGTTTTTGCGTTTTCCACTTATAAAGTGAATTTTCTCCCATGTTTAGCTCCTTCGCTAAATCAGATAGTGATATTCCTTTCTTGTTCGCAAGCTCTTTAATTATGTTGAATGTAGACACATTAACCACCCTTATCAAAGCTACGAACACCTTTTATATCCGATTGGATAGAAAAGTATTGACTTTTATCCGATTGGATATTAAACTATGTTCATAAGCTAATTATTTAGCCGCGAAACCATTACAAATTAAGCCTGTATAGCACGTCCCTCAACGTTTAAAGGCAATTTAATTCGGTTTATTTAGCTATGCTCTAATTTTATCTAATTGGATAGAAATAGTCAATAGAAAGCTAAAAAATTAGCTAAATGTATAGAAGGAGGTGTGGGTATGGATAAAGCATTTGGAAAGAAAGTGAAAATATGGCTATTTGTTAATGAAATGAAACAAGGAGAATTAGCAAAGATACTTAACGTTTCTGGTCCATATCTCTCTGATATTTTACACGGTAAAAGAGAAGGGAAAAAAGTAAGAGAAAAAATAAATCGAATGTTGGAAAGCGAGGGAATTTGTAAATGACAGCAACTGTGCAAGTTGTGATTGATGAAACTTACTTACAAAAAGAAGTATCTCGTCAGGTTAATGAAAGATTGGCGGATATGGGTGTTGGTACTTGGTGGGATATGAAAAGACTTCAATATGAAACAAGTCGAAGTTATGACTGGTTAATGGAATATGTCGTTTGTGATTCCAGAGTACAAATATTTGCTAAACAAAAGAATAGTCGATGGTTATTTAAAGCGAAAGAAATGAAAGAGTTTCTTAATACATTTTATGATGAATTATAAGAAGAAATCTGGGGATTTAGCAAAAAATAATGGATTGTATAGAGAGAAGGTGAAGGGATATGAATATTGTATTATCCGCAAGTAAATTAATGAAAGCATCGGAAGTTATGAAAAGATGTGCAGAAATGAAAAAGAGTCCAGTGTTATTACTTATTACTTATTACTTATTACTTATTACTGAATTAGAAGCAAAGTGTCAGCTAAGAGAAATGAACCGTAAGGTTTTATCTCGAAGGGAGGTAAATTAATTGAAGGAAGTAACGTTGGTTTTTAAATCAGGTGATAAAGCTAATTTTACAGCTGAGGAATTCAAAACATTTAGAAACGATTTTGAGGCAATTGGAAAAGTAGTTTGGAATACTGATGGGATAAGTAAACAGTAAGCACAATGTTTAAAAGAAAGGATAGGAAAAATAATTGAATGAAATCATGAACTTATCAACTGACATCAATGTAATTACCGCGGAAATAAAAAGCTATCAACAAATCGCAGGGCAGTCGATATTCGAGATTGGGAAGCGGTTGAAACATGTTAAGGAAAATGATTTAGTGCATGGTGAGTGGATAGATTGGATAGAAAAACGTTGTAATTTCAGTCGCATGCAAGCTAATCGTTTTATTCAAGCCTACGAACAATTTCAAAATGTAACGACGTCGTTACAAACGAGTAAGATTTTTGAATTAATCCAATTACCTTTAGAAATAGATCGCCAACGATTCATCGAAGAACCACACACTATTCCTTCCACAGGAGAAGAGAAGACAGTAGACGCTATGACGGTACGTGAACTTCGGGAAGTGAAAAAGTCTCTTAAAGAAAAAGACAAGCTCCTTCAACAAGCACAAGAGAAAGCGAAACTCGCACAGCAAGAAGCAACGCAAGCTCGTAAATCCGAACAACTTACACGAAAGCAGCTAGAAGAAATTGAACAACAAGAACCACAGATTGTGGAACGAGAAGTTGTGAAAGAGGTAGAAATCGAATCCGAAAAACATATTAACATTATAAATGAATTAAGAAATGAAAATGTAGAACTCAAGGATACAGCTGATTTCTACAAACAAAAAGCGGACGCCTTATCAAAAGATGTGGATGACATACAACTCGAAGAATCTTCCATGAATTACATAGCAAACAAAAACGTCCATAATTTGATTGCCTATATGGATGAATTCCTAAGAGATGCGGTAGTTTCATCACTTATGCGTGGATCAATTGCTACTGCAAGTGATGCTACGAAAGAATTGTTGGACTCACGTATCGAAGCGTTTCAGGAGTTTATTAACGATTTAAAAATAGCGAAGACTGGTAGAAAAATTAACTAATTGGAGGATGGAACATGGAGAATATTACACAATTGCCAATCACGCTGAATGAGTCAGGAGATTTAGTCATTAAACGCACGGATGATAAAGCGCTTGAAAAGCTAATCGCCTTAGTACAAGCTCAATTTGCGAATCAAAACAACAAGTTAACAAAGATGGATCGAAGTTTAGGGAATCTTGGCGAATCCGTTGAGAGCTTCGACAGTCGCCTTACACAATCACAGTTGGAGAATGTGGCCTCTAAAATCGTAAGAGACCAACTACAGCAAGAACGCCATGCGAAGGCGAAGGAATTCGTAGGCAATAAAGTACAGCTTACAATTGAAGCAATGGAAGGTACAAAATCCGACTTGGAGCGCCATGTGCAAACCTTAATGAAGAAAGAAGTTACAGGAGTGATGCGTCATGTCACATCATATCTAAAAGCGCATCTAGGGCTGAAATCAATCGACGATATTCCGAATGGCTTAGTAGAGAAGCATAAGAAATTACTAAAAGATTTGACGTGGAAGAAACTCGATCACTTTAAGAAGAAAGGTGAGTGTTAGGACGATGGAAGAAAGTACAATGTCATTATTCATCGTAGCGTTAACGATTTGCGTGGTAATGTCACTTGCAGCTTTATTAGATAAACCAATTAAAAGGCTTTTAGAAAAATAATGAAGGGAAGGTAAAAGAGAATGACACCTGAAGAGTTGTTTGTGAAGAAAGATCATTTGGTGCTTACAGCGATTGAAAAACAATTTGGCAGCTATGAAAATGCAATTAAAGTTGCGGAAAGCAATAACATGGAGTTTGATGACTTAATCCAAGAAGGTCGAATAAAGTTATGGGAATTGTGTTTGAAATACGATTCAAGTAGAGCTATATCATTCAATACTTATGTAATCAAAACATTGAGATGGTATATAAGCGAAGTAATTCACGTTAAAGGAACGCCTTTTAAGTTAAGTCGGTATACAAGTGTTGAAGAAAGAAATCTAATTAATATTCACTCTATCGATTTAAAGCGTGAAGATGAGGAGACGAATGATTTCTTTGCAGTAGCTCCAATAAATGTGGAAGAAGACGTAATTAAATCAATTGAATTCGAGGAAACATTAAGTGTTTTAAATGAAAAAGAAAAATTTGTATTAATACGAAAATCCTATGGATATACGGATAAAGAAATAGGGTTAAAACTTTGTGTAGACCATTCAACAGTTAGCAGAATTAAAAACAAAGCTTTCGATAAGATTAATCCGAATCGTAAGAAATCAAGATTAATGATTAGCAGAAATAAAAACCACCTGCGCCAACAGGTGATCTAAGAAAATAAATTTTCAACGTTATTATAGCACGAATTTATCTCATGTAAAGGAGTGAACTGCTAATGAACATTAAAGAAGTGAGTAAAGCTGTACAAGCTATAAGAGAAGCGAAAAATGAACATGGAATTATCAGTGTTCGTGGTAGAGAAGTACATCTTACACATGAAGTATTTGAGCCATTGCTATTTGAATCTAAAACTAAACCATTAATAACACCTCGCGAATCAAAGGATTATCCGTATGAAGTGTCATTTATAAATGAAAATGTAATCTATTACTCTCTTTACGATTCAGAAAGAATGAAAAATAAAATTGGGGGTTATATTGATGAACTCATTACAACAAATTGAATTAGTGGAAGTTCATGAATTGCAAGCAGCGGAGCAACAATTTGAAATTACTGATATAAACGGTTTAAATTGGGCATTCCGTAAAATTTCAGCACTTAAAGCAAAACAAAAGGAAATCACAACATTAGCAAATGTTGAACGTGATCGTATTAACGAATGGGAACAAAACGAACTGAAACCCCTCCACAGTAGTATTTCATTCTTTGAAACTCATATTCAACGTTACCATGCAGAGCAACTTGCAGCTGATCCAAAACAGAAAACAATTAGTACACCTTACGGCAAATCAAAAACTCGTACAAGTAAGGCAGCTCCGGAACAAAGCGATAAAGAAACATTGCTTCAATACGCTATCGAAAATGAACTGGATGATTGTTTAAAAACAGAAGTTAAATGGGCTGACTTCAAAAAGAAAATCAAGATTGTGGAAATCAGCGGTGAAAAAGTAATTGTTGATGAAGATGGACAAATCGTTCCAGGGGTAATTATTAAGCCTGAATCTATTTCTTATAGTGTGGAGGTATAAATATGTTTCCTGCAAGACTTAGAGAGATAAGAAAAAAGAAAGACCTTACTCAACAGGAATTAGCAGAAAAGATTAATAAAGATAGATGTACAATTTCGAATTATGAAATTGGGGATTCTAGACCAACCATTTATGTATTAAGCGATTTAGCAACAGCTTTAGGTGTATCAACAGATCATTTATTAGGAAGAGTAGAGGTGGATTAATTGGAAATTACAAACGGTGCTGCCATTACCAAAAGTAAAAAGGCAAAAATTATTATCTATTCAAAACCAGGCAATGGTAAAACAACGGTTGCGGGGTTGTTACCAGGTAAAACATTAGTCCTGGATATTGATGGGACAAGCCAAGTTTTAGAGGGATACGAAAATGTAGATGTAGCTAAAATTGATGGTGAAAATCCACATGATAGCATTCTACAATTTTACGGAATCGCAAAAGCGAACATCGGTAAGTATGACAATATCTTTATCGATAATTTAACACATTACCAAAAGCTATGGCTTCTTAAAAAAGGTGAAAATACTAAAAGTGGTATGCCGGAATTAAAAGACTACGCTTTACTAGATAATCATCTTTTGAAATTAGTAGAAACATTTAATTCATTAGATGCAAATGTTATTTTCACAGCTTGGGAAACAACAAGAAATATTACTCATGATGATGGACAGCAATACACACAATTCATTCCGGATATTCGAGATAAGATCGTAAATCACATTATGGGAATTGTTCATGTTGTCGGTCAATTGGTTAAAAAGGCAGATGGTACAAGAGGATTTGTTTTAGAAGGTAATCAAAGTGTGTTTGCTAAGAATCATTTAGATAAACGCTTAGGGTGCATACAAAGCGAGCTGTTACATTCCGATGTTTCAGCTACATGATTATCAAAATAAATTAGTTGAGAATACAAGAAAAGCTTATATGGAAGGGTTTAAATCTCCTTGCGTTGTTGCTCCATGTGGTGCTGGTAAGTCAGTCATTATTTCAGATATCGCTAGAATGACAACGAATAACGGAAAACAAGTTTTATTTTTAGTCCACAGGAGAGAATTGATTGATCAAATTCGGAACACATTTATAAAAAATGAAGTGAATATGGACTTTGTAGAATTTGGAATGGTTCAAACAGTAGTAAGGCGATTAGATAAAACTACAAAACCTTCATTAATTATTACAGATGAATCGCATCATGGTTTAGCTGCTTCTTATCGTAAGATTTATGACTACTTCAATGACGTATTACGGCTTAGTTTTACCGCCACACCGATTCGGTTGAATGGGAGTGGATTAGGAGACATAAACGATATTCTCATTGAAGAAGTTGATGCCGGATGGCTCATTGAAAATGGTTTTTTATCTCCATACAAATATTATGCGCCAAAATTGATAGATACATCTTTACTTAAATTGAATAATCTTCATGAATTTTCAAGTAGCTCGATTGATAAAGCGATGGAAAGTAAAACGATTTACGGTGATGTGGTTGAACATTATCAAAAATTAGCATCAGGAGAGCAAGCTATATGTTATTGCCACAATATCGAATCTAGCAAAATGGTAAAACAAGAATTTTTGAATTATGGCATTGTATCAGAACATATTGATGCGAAAACACCAAAGCTAGAACGAGAAGAAGTCATTACAAAATTTCGTAATAAAGAAATCAAAGTGTTAACAAATGTGGACTTGATAGGGGAAGGTTTTGACGTACCAGACTGCTCTACAGTTATCATGCTTAGACCGACACAATCCCTTTTTCCCTCTATATTCAGCAAAGCATGCGAGGAATGAGGTACAAGCCTAATAAAACATCAATCATTATAGATCATGTAGATAATGTAAGAAGGTTTGGATTACCAGACCAAAAGAGGCATTGGAGCTTATCGAGCAAAAAAACATCATCCACTGAATCAGAAATAAAAATAAAACAATGTGGAAATTGTTTTGCGGTTTACCCATCAAGTGAAAAAAAATGTCCTGAATGTGGGTACAAACCAGAAATAAAACCTGTAACAGAATACGAAGTAGATAAAACCGCAACACTTGAAGAAATCACAAAAGAAGATATTCATATAACACTTGATTTTAGAGAACCGAAGGATTGCAAGGATATGAAAGAACTATATGAATTAGCGAATTCACGTAACTATAAACGGGGATGGGCGTACCATCAAGGGAAACTATTAGGATTTATTTAAAATAAAAAACAGAATGGAGAATGAACATGGGATTCACTTTAGATTTTAATGAGGTATTTGAAAGTAACGGACGTATCGCAGATGGTAATTATGAGGTAGTCATTAATCAATGTAATGAAGATGCTACACCAGGCGGAGCTGAGTTTATCCAATTCGATTTAATTATTCGTAATGATGTAGAACAGGCTTATAAAAATTGTCATATCTTCCATCGTGTTTGGAAAGCGAAAGATACTGGGAAATACAATATGAAAACTTTTAATACAATCGGTAAATCGTGCCAGTTACAAAATGGTAAAAGTTATAAATCATTAGAAGAATTATTGAATGACTTCAAATTAAAAACTGTAATGGTAACTGTGAAAAATGAACAATCTGAATACAACGGAAAAACATATGACAATACAAACGTGAAAAATTGGTCTCCATCAAAAGTTACAGGTCCTTTAAATCATGCTTTTAAGAGGGATAGTAAAAATCAAACGTTTTCCGAAATGCAGCAAAGTGGAATGACAATCAAGGATAAGGATCTTCCGTTCTAAGGGGGTTAAAACATGTATGGAGCAATACCAGAAGAATTACAAGAACTAAAGCAATGGTGCTGTTTTAAGTTGCAACAACGCGGAGAGAAAATGACTAAAATTCCTATAGATGCTAATACTGGAGGGTTAGGTAAATCAAACGATGAAAGCACATGGGCGACTTTTGAAGTCGCCATGGCTGCTATCAATACATTTAATTGCGATGGTGTAGGGTTTTACTTTAAACCACCGTACTTTGGAATTGATATTGATAATGTGCGTGAGGAAATTGAACGTTATCAATCAGGAGATCATGAGGACAATGTTGTATCTGAATTTATTGAAATGATGTGTAGTTATACAGAATACTCGGTGAGTGGAAATGGCATTCATATTATCGCTAAAGGTGATTTGCCTAAAGGTGGTAGACGCAAAGGGAATGTCGAAATGTACGATAGAGGGCGTTTTTTCGTAACAACAGGAAATATTGTCGGTAATTATACAAGAGTTGAAGATGATGATTATGGAAGAATAGGCTACCTCCACAATAAATATATTGCAAAAAGTGAAGTGTCCGAAAGTAATGTTTCGCATAGTACACCCCAAGGTGTAGATATTCCAGAAGCGGAAATTATTCAGATTGCTTGTAACAGTAAAAATGGAATGCGTTTCAAATTATTTATGAGTGGTGGATGGGAACAATTTTATAACTCACAATCAGAAGCGGATATGGCTTTTGCAAATGATTTAGCCTTTTGGACAAACCGTGATTTCAATAAGATGGATAGTATTTTCCGAAATTCTTCTCTTTATCGTGAAAAATGGGATAGAAAACAAAACAATTCCACATACGGTGCTGAAACATTAAATAAAGCAATTTCTGATTGTACAAACGTTTTTATTCCAAGAGAGCGTGATGAAGAATTTAACTTATATGTACTTGAAGATGATGTAAAAACAATTGAAAAGAAATTTTATAGTTACGATGATACAGGTAATGCAAAGCGATTTACAGATGCATATGGCGAGGTTATTCGATATAGCTACATCCGTAAGAATTGGTACTTTTATGACGGTAAGATATGGTTGATTGACCAACAAGGGATGATTAAAAATATCGTTGATAAAGTAATTGAAAAGATGAAAAACGAACCACTCCATGTAATTGACGGTGTAGATGAAGAAGAAGCAAGAAAAGCATTTAATAAACATTTGAAATCATCACGAGGTAGTAACGGGAAAACGAACATGATTAAAGAGAGTGAGCATTTGCTACCTATTAAGCCACATGAATTTGATAATGAAACAGATTTATTTAATGTTCAAAACGGTTACTTGGATTTACGAACAGGAAAACTACACGATCATGATAAAACTAAGTTCTTTACAAAAATATCTTCGGTTGAATATACAGACAAAATCGATTGTCCATTATGGATTGAATTTTTAAATCAAATATTCAATGGCGACCAGGAACTTATTGAATACATGCAACGGGCAGTTGGTTATTCTCTTTCTGGATCTACAGAAGAACAAATGATGTTTATTCTATATGGAAATGGCCGGAATGGTAAGTCAGTATTTTTAGATATAATTACCGAAATATTCGGAAACTACGCCACTAACATTCAACCACAAACGATTATGGTTAAACAACAAAGCTCTGGGGCAAATTCAGATATTGCTAGATTAGATGGAGCGCGTCTAGTCACTACCACAGAACCAAACGAAGGTGTGCGATTAGATGAAGGATTAGTTAAACAGCTTACAGGTGGAGATAAGGTAACTGCACGTTTCTTATATGAAAATGAATTTGATTTTATGCCACAGTTCAAATTGTGGATGGCAACAAACCATAAACCGATTATACGAGGCACTGATGATGGTATTTGGAGGCGTATGGCGATTATTCCATTCACAGTACAGATACCGAAAGAAAAGGTAGATAAGCGTTTAAAACATAAGCTAAGACGTGAATTAAAAGCAATTTTACATTGGGCTGTGGAAGGATATATAAAGTGGCGCAAAAACGGATTACCTGAACCACAAGTTATTAAGGATCAACGTGATGAGTACCGCACAGAAATGGATGCAGTAGAAGCATTTATTGAAGAATGCTGTAATCGAGGTACGAATTTAGAAGTACAAGCCAAAGACCTCTACCAAGCATATAGGGAGTGGGCGAGCGATAACGGTCAATATATGATGAGTAGTACAAAATTTGGTCGCGAAATGGGTAAGAAATTTTTAAAGTTTAAAAGTGGAACGATTCATTATAAGGGAATCGACTTATTAGAAGATTGTAAAAAGCCCTTTTTCAAATTAGGATATTGATTTTTCGGGAGAGTTTAGGAAGGTTTACGGACAGTTCTGTTAAAACTGTCCAAACTCTCAAACCCTTGATATATCTATTCTTTTATTACTTTATTTATTCTTTTTTGGATAGTTGGATAGTTGAAAGGAATAAAGAGTATATAAAAAAATTAATTTTATTATATATAAAGCTTTTGAAAAAACGGTAGTATCCGTCCAAAGTGTCCAAATGTGATTAGGAGTTGATTGTTATTAAAGAAATAGATGTGCAAAATGCTATTCGATTGGCATTGAATCCGTATGCCATTGTATTTAGGGCAAATGTGGGAACATTTAAAACAGCAGACGGTCGAACGGTATCAACCGGATTACCTAAAGGATTTAGTGATTTATTTGGTTATCGTAAATCAGATGGAAAAATCTTTTTTATTGAAGTGAAAAATGAAAAAGGCAGATTAAGACCGGATCAAAAGCATTTTATTGAAACAATGCATAAAAATGGAGCAATTGCTGGGGTTGCACGTTCACCAGAAGACGCAATTGAATTGATAAGGAATTAATAATGGACAGGAAACAAATTTACATCGATGTCTTGATACATAAAGGGATTTATAAGGAAGAAGATACAGGACGTCAGCTTTATGAGATGGATGAAAAAGAGTTATTTGAACTAATAAAAGGAGATGAAAAATAATGAAATATACAGAGCATGGAACTTATGAGGTAACTCAATTATTAGCAGAAGCGAAGGAGACAGAAGAGAATGGCAACTAAGATCATTGTTTATACGAAAAATAATTGTCCAAACTGTATGAGGGCTAAGATGTTACTTGATTCTTGTCCGGTAGAAGTAGAAATTGTGGAAAAGAATATTGAGGAAAGTATCGAGGCTTATGACGAGTGTGTAAATAAATACGAATCAAATACAGCACCAACGTTCAGAATTAACGGCAGAACGATTATGGGATTCAATGAAGGTGAAATCATGAACGTATTAGGACTGTAGGAGGGATCATTTGAAAAAAGTAACAGAAGTCCAATTAGAAAGTGAACTTAAAACGATAGATAGCGAAATCAGTAAATTAGAATATCATCTTGTGGGATTAAAAACTGAAAAAGAGAAAACAATCCAATGGTTAGAAGAGTTAAATAATCGCAAAAACAAAATAAAAAGTTACTTATAAGGAGTGGGACGGAATGAAAGAGATCCAATTAACAAAGGGAAATGTTGCTTTGGTTGATGATGAAGACTATGAAAAATTGATGCAGAATAGTTGGTGTTATCAAAGTCCAGGGTATGCAGCTAGACGTAGAAATAAAAGAATAGAACTTATGCATCGTGTGATCATGAATGCGAAAAAGGGTGAACAGGTCGACCATATAGATATGAACAGACTTAACAACCAAAAAGAAAATCTACGTATTGTAAATAACAGCCAAAACGGAATGAATAAATTGGTACAAAACAATAGTACAAGCGGATACAAGGGAGTTAGCTGGAGAAAAGAAAGAAATAAGTGGGAAGCATATATAAACAAAGATAACAAAAGGTATAAATTGGGATACTTTGAAAACAAAAACGAAGCAGCTGAAGCCTACAATAAAAAGGCGATTGAACTTCATGGTCAATACGCAACGTTAAATAAAATAGTCAAAGAGGATGATGAATAAATGAAATTGAGAGTCAAAGTAAAAAAGCTTAATAAAGATGTAGAGTTACCGAAATACGCTAGAGAATTCGATGCTGGTTTTGATCTTGTATCAGCAGAGGATGTTGTGATTTTGCCAGGAGAAACGGTAGTTATCCCTGTCGGATTGGCGTTTGAATTACCTCCTGGTTACGAAATGACTGTACGACCACGCAGCGGAATTTCAAGGAAAACAATGCTTCATGTAGCGCTTGGAACTATAGATAGCGGTTTTAGAGGTGAAGTAGGAGTTATTATGAAGAATCTCAATGCACCAATACTTTATATCCCGCAAGGAGAAGATGAATTGCATTTACGACAATGTAATTTACTCCATGATATCAACGGAGAAGGAATTCCTACTTTAGATTATCGTCCTAATGGTACTTACTGCATAAGAAAAGGCGAGCGCATCGCTCAAGGCGTCATAGCACCAGTGGTAACAGTTCATTTTGTTGAGGTGGACGAGCTATCGGAAAGTCAGAGAGGCCAAAACGGATTCGGATCTACGGGAGTAAAGTAAGACCAAATTTGAATTTTATAAGAATCGGAGAGTGAAAAAGATGCATGCATCAACTGATTTCCTATTAGCATTATCTACAAAGTTACAAGAGATTGCAGATAATACATCAGACATGGAAACATTAACGGAGCTAAGCGAGCTTATCGATAAGATTAATGAAAGTATTTAAAACCAAACAAAAGCGTTATTTTATAGCAATGTGAAAAGAGCACACAGCAAATGTGTACTCATAACAATCTAAATTATTTTAAGGACCATGATATATCATCAAGGGCTTTATAAATATAACTATACATGCGGTAAAAGAGATACTTTGGATTGTATTTTTGTTTCCATTTCATAAAACTCACCTCTCATACAAATAGTTTAATTATATTATACAGTTATTAATTTGAATGTTAAGAAAAATCGTTGAGAATTAAGGTGAATTTAAACAAAAACGCTATTTTGTAGAAAGTGAGGATGAAAATGAGACTGACAAAATCAAATTTGTTATTACAAAAATAGAAGTGGAATAACAAACATTAATTTTTAGTAGGAAGTAGGAGATGGTAAACAATGGGTAATTTAATTGATTTTTTCAGCGGCGCAGGTGGATTTAGTAATGGGTTCATCGAAGCTGGGTTTATACCAGTTAAGGCTTATGATAACAATAAACATGCTGTCGATTCATATAAGCATAACATTGGTGACCATGTAGAACAAAGAGATGTATTAACGATAGAAGCGGAAGAGTTACCTTCAGCGCCTGTTTGGACATTTGGTTTTCCTTGTCAAGACCTTAGTAACTGTGGTCGTAAGCAAGAAGGACTAATTAACGGGAAACGCTCCAGTATGTTTTTTGAAATTATGCGATTACTTAGAGAAATAGATGCGGATAAAAAACCATTATTCATCTTAGCAGAGAATGTGAATGATTTGAAACCATACCTAGGAATCGTTGAAGAAGAGTACGAACGCGCTGGATATAAAATGTTCTACACACTGTACAATTCAGCATTTTGGGGAGTCCCACAGAACCGCGAGCGTTATTTTGTAGTAGGCGTAAGAAGTGATTTTAATATAGACTTTCAATTTCCAGAACAACCAAATTTACGAACTGTAAAGATAGGCGATATATTGGAAGACAATGTTGAGGATCATTACTTTTTTACTGAAGAAAAACGCTTGCGTATTTTAGAGCAAGTTAAATTAGGAAAGGTTAGTCAATCGAAAGGGATTATATGTATTAACCCGCGTAAAGTAGACGGTTCGCAAACGTATCAGCAAGATCGAGTGTATCGTACAGATGGTATTATGGCAGCTTTAACAGCACAATTATCAGGTCGTTTAAACATTGTAGTGGATGAAGAAAAAGCGATTTATCGAAAATTAAGCGCGAGAGAATGGGCTCGTATGCAAGCGTTTCCTGATTCATACGATATGGTTGTATCTGAAGCGCAGTTTATCAAACAGATGGGTAATGCAGTAACGGTGTTGCCAGTGGTTGCGATCGCTAAAGAAATGATGAAGGCGCTTAAAAGGTTTCAAGAAGAGACTGAGGAAAAAAGAATCATAATTTAATATTTAACCAAAATCTAAAATTCGAGACGTTAGGTGAATGCTAATAAATGTGCGATTTTAGTATAAAAATTTCATTTTGTAGAAAAGGGGAATAAAAATGGCCACTTTATCACCAAACCTTAGAAAATTTTATCGTCAACAGTCAATGCTTAAAACACTTTACAAACAACGCGTCATAAGTGAAGAAGATTTTATCCGTCACCGAGAACAAGCTTTAATTCAGTCAAAAATAGAGGTAGAAGAAAGAGAATTTCCGTATATGCCAAGTTTAAAACATAAAATCAAAACTTCGTTCTAAATATTTTGGCATATTCGTTGAAATTTAATTCTTACGAAAAAACGGCTCTATATAATAAGGAAATTAAACGTTTAAATTAATTCCGAATGCAATAGGTCTTGTGGACATTAGAACGTCTAAAAACGTGTAATAACACTGTATAAAATGATTCATCGGTTTGAGGTGAAATTACAAGGGGGAAAAACGATGAAAAAGCATAAAAAACGTAAAGTTAGGAAAGCAATTGCTCGTAGAGGTAAATCAGTAGAAAAATATCGTGTTGAAACAGCATGGCGAAATATATTTGTACAAGCTGGCATCCTAAAATAAGTGAGGTGGCATACACATTGCTAGAATGGTTAAAAGACTATCAAAAGTTAGAAGATGAAATTACTTATCTAGAACATGATTTGGATAGAAGTAAGCGCGAACTAAAACGTTGGGTGTATGGTGACTTGCAAGAAGTAAGTTTAACTGCTGATTCAGAAGGAGCAAAACTTGAAGATCGTATTGCATTTCGCGAACGTGAATTAGCTAATAAAATGGATGACATGTATAAATTGAAAAGGCTAATAAGTGCATTCAAAGGATTAGAAAATAAAATTGCATATCTCAAGTATGTGGAGGGCATGACACTAGAAGAAATAGCTGAGGATTTGAGTTATAGCTCTAGTTATGTCTACAAAAAACATGCTGAAATAATTAGAAGGATAAAGTTTGTTGAAGAACTTGCACTTTACTGACACCCAGTTTTGAGTATGTTAACCCTTGTAAAAATGGATTATAGTAATAACATAAAGAATTAACGGAAGGGCAACTGAGTGTATCGGTTGTTCTTTTGTTTATAAGTAAATATTAAAATATCACGTACCGGACTATATAATTTATTTCAAAAGAAATGAAAAATGCACATGCAACGTGTGGGATAATTAATTTTGATTGTAAATTTGCATGATGCATTCTTCACCCTTCGGTAAGAAATAAGATTACTGAGTGGAAGAAGAACAAAAATCAGAAGGTAGTGGGTTTCCATGCGCAAATACTATCGTTTGTTCTTCTTCCATTCTTAATATGCGTTGTTTGTTGGTTTGTTATACCAATAAAAACGAATGCAACAAAAAAGAGACGAATGAAATCGCCTCTCTAACACATATATACAAAGAATTATACTGGGAACTGGATGTATACTATATTCTACTTTTGGTTACAGAAACCTTTTTATTATGTAAAAAAACGAGTACTGGTGACAGAGTACTCGTTTTTCGAAACAGACAGTGGACAGTATACTATTATTGTTATGGGAGTGAGTCATGAACAAATAATAGTTTGATAAGAAGGGTTTCAAGATAATATATGTACAAGGATAAAGGTTGTTACCAAAAATCTAATTAATTTTGTTTATTTTACCAAATTACAGGCATAATCGGAATAGAGAAGTATACAATGATATAGAACGTTGCCGATAATTTTTACGAGAGAGCACTTATTTGGGGGAGTGCTCTCTTTCGCATGCACACATGGAGTAGACATACATATAGTAAAGTATGGACAAACGCAATTGTCCTAATAGGTACGTTACTAAGACACATCTCTTTCTGAGAAGAGCATCCTTTGGCGTGGGTGCTCTTTTTGTTCGTAAAGGTAGACAAAAAAAGAAAAATTTATAGAATTATAGAAAAAAACATGACCATATTAAACAAAGTTCGTTCCTCCCTAAAATGAGCCCCAGAATTCTTCTCATATTCACCTCTAATAACATTTAAGTTAAGAAACCTTTAAACCAAAACAATTTCATTTAGTTTTGCAACACTGTTTGGATAATATTACATATTAAACCAAATACTTTACCTATTTTTAAAATTATCTAAATGATATTTTTAAAATAGGAATAATTACGATTTAAGGTTTTGTATTTGAAATAATCAATAAGGAGTGATCGTATATGTTAAAACAAAAAATAATGAAGGTATCCCTATGTGGTGCAATTGCTACTGGTATTGTCAGTTCTTTTGAAGTAATCAAACCTTTTCAAATAAGTGCACAAACTTTTGGAGGTCACGAGGTAATTGGTGAACATTTAGCCAAAAGACAATATAAAATTATTAATGTCAAAAGAAATCCTGACACTCCGATTGTTAAAGTGGATGAAATGACCCCTTTCGCACGAACAGTAGAGCATACCGCCAAATTTACAAATAAAAAAATTGAGACTACAACTAAACTTTTTGAAATATCTGGTGCAATTACATCTGGTAAAGATGTTCTATCAAAATTATTAATTAACCTTGGAGCTAAATATTCTCATACACGTACTCATACGCTAGATACTGCAACTGAATATGGTATGAAAATTAATGTAAAGGATCCACAACAACACACAGCTTTAGCACGTTTTATTGAAGGTAAAGTGGAAACTACAGAAGTTACATTAAAAAATGGTTATAACGAAGTGAAAAAACAAACAATAAAAACCTTTGTTCCAAAAAGAATATCTTTAGTAGTTGTACAAAGAGATTCTCTTTTAGAGAAAGAAATTCATAAATATAATCGTTTAAAAGATAAAAATAATGAGGACTATTTAAGTTTAAATTTAAACATATACAATAATGAATATAACTCTTATTTTTAAATACACGAATATTACTATTCTATAAAAGATCCTGTTGCAAGCATTTTCATTTTGTTGCAACAGGATCTTTTAATCTGAATCTCTATCTAGTCCCAAAAGGTACACTTTTTGGGAATATAATAAAAACTTTGTAATAGGAATAAACCAACCGCCTGTGAAAGGCAGTCTTTTAAGATGAAGGAAATTCAGGAAATCGGATGCTTAAGACATACATATAGTAAAACACGGACGAAATCGGTTGTCCTAATGCATTACTAAGACCTACTCCTTTATGAGAAGAGTATCTTTGGGCGTGGCTGTTCTTTTTCATATGAAAAAGTAGAGAAACGTATATGTAGTTAACAAGGTGAAGTTCATGCGGGAAATTTAAAATATTGGGTACTTAATATGCTGGAAGCAGAAATAAAAAAGCACAGCCAATTTACTTTTTGGGTTAATTGGCTGCTCTAGAATTAAGGAAAAACTACTCTACCTCTTCTCTCGGATCAAAAAAGAAGAGGTAGCATGGATTGAGTTTACTTTAACATAAAAAAGCACATACTTTAATCTCAAATATGTCCTTTGCTAAAGGTCATATTTAAGGAAAATAAGTGATGAATAAACACAAAATCAAACAAACGGAACCCCTTATTGTATGATTGTAATTCTGAGTATGAATTGCAATCATAATTTGGTTAAGATAAACAGTTCGTAAAGGTAAAGATTTAGGGAAACTTGAGTACTTTGAATCGCGTCTTACTTAAAATGTGCATACATAAAAAAGACACCAGCTAGATAGTAGCTAACTGGTGTGGAAAGCATTTAAAAATGAGTTCTTAGTTTATACAGGGTGTAAATTTTTATACTGAAAATATAAAGAAATTTAAAAAGTGTCTTTTTTTGAAAATAAGGGTTAATTATCCATAAATAAATTGAAGTCTCCAAGGAAGAATATAAAGATGGCACTCCTTTTGGTAGATAAAACCAAAAATTAATATTTATCATGTTATAGGAGTATTCCAATTAATTTATTAGGAGGTATTTAAAAATGAAAGATAAAATAAATCAAAATGACGAGGTTAATATTGTTAACCAAAAATATAAAGAAGAAATCAGTAAAGAAACATTAGCAAAAGGAATGATAGCTGGTGCTCTTGCTGTTGGTGCTGTGGGTTCTATGGAAGTATTGAAACCTTCTCAAGCAAGTGCAATGGCTATTAATATTCTTTCTCCACATGTGAAAGGTACTATTAAAAATACTATGATTAATCCTACAGGAGTGTCTACTACGTATGAAGAATCTTCGTATAGCATACATTATACGAAGTTATACGAACA